>DASVEA010000322.1:0-11634 GCA_036380815.1 Nitrospiraceae bacterium | reverse complement strand
TGATGTCGGTCGCTATGCGAAAAAGGCCCAATTGCAAGCGACTCGATGGAGTCGGACGGTCAAATCCGGCGTGAAAGAAGCGATGGATCGCAGTAAGTCTCTCATCCGCAAAGACGATCCGAAACTCCAGATCGAAGCGGCGTAGTCGGATCGACTCGCCAGGGACTGGCTCTGCCGTCTGCGGCAGTGCCGGTCCCAGTCTTCACTTGCCTACGACGGCGACCTTGACCGACCTAGACCCCGATGCTAGAGTCCCGCCACTGTGGCCCCTGCTGCCGGAGTGGCGAAATTGGCAGACGCAAGGGACTTAAAATCCCTCGGGCTTAACAGGCCCATGCCGGTTCGATCCCGGCCTCCGGCACCATTTTCAAAGGAGGAGGTAGATTAGAGAGCAGTGCTCTGTCACGTACAACGTTGGATCTTTCCAAGGGCAAGGCACCGTGTGGAATCTCTCCTGTATCGGTTGGCGACTCTCCGGTGATCTACCGATGCGACCAGGGGAAACCCTCTCAATTACGGTCACGCTCCCGAATGAGCAACGGATAGAAGTCTCTGATGCCGTGGTCAAGTGGTTATTCCGTGGCGAATACATTGGTTTGTATCAAATTTCCAGTTTCCAACACGGTGCTTAACTCGAAGAGCTTGTAGCGCCGGGGAATGATTGCATTTTGAGTAATCGGAACTCCGGGATTTGATCAGGCCGCGGAATGAATGCCATCTCAGCTGTGGCCATTTCGCCACTTTCACTTGTCGCCATGATTTTCACATCATAGATGTCAACTGGAATACGGCAATTAATATCCTCTGGCAGCGAAGTGACGCTAAGGAATGAATATCCTTCAGGACCTAAAAAGAATCTGAATACATCAACAAAAATGGCATCCATAAATTGTGGATCTTTAGTGGGATAAACATTAAAGTTCGTTGTTCCAACCTGATCATGTCTCAGTTTAAGATGACTGCCAATTGCATGGAAATTCTTCGGCTTCTTCTCCAAGGAAGTCAGTTTCACTTCTACATTCCGAAGGGTAGAATCATCGCTGTTGATCAATGCGATACGGTATGTGTACAGCCATCCGCTGGTGTGCGCTGCCTGCGATTGATCGATGCCTGGCCCCACCTGCACCCAGGGTTCTCCTTCACGAATCATAACGGACAATTTGCCATTCCTTAAATTAGGTCGCACATATAAGTGAAAAGCCCATACACAGAACCCCACAAACCCAATCCAAAATACCCATGTATCTGTGGACTTATTGGCTAGCCACGGTGGTACATTCTCCATGCCGAAATAGATGAACCAGGCTTCAACATTGGAACTAGCTTGCCGAGGGGTGACTGTCGACGCCAACATGAGCAAACCAAGCCCTAAACTTGGGACTGATTGAATAACCCATTTCCAGTGAACTCGCATTCCGCGCTCTCTTGGATTATTCCAAGAGTAGGCGGTTTCTTTTGGAGTGGCAAGTCAGACATAATCGCCAATGGAAAGTCATATCCCTCGAAGAACCTCACTTGGCAAGAATGCGGGTCTGGTACATGATCTCTTCCCACACCATCGCCTTTGTGCTGTCGACCCTGTGTCTCACTGCCCCCGTATGGGCGGACTTCAAAGCAGGCGTGGATACCGAAAACCGTACCGCCAACTTCACCGGCCCCGTCGTTCGTGTCATCGAGGGCGACACAGTCGAAGTCCTGCACAATCACCACCCTGAACTCATCCGTTTGAACGGCATCGACTGTCCGGAGAAAGGCCAGCCGTTCGGTCTATTTGCCGAGCACGTCGCCTCTGACCTCGTCTTCAGAAAGCAAGTCACGCTTCAGACCCATGGTCTCGACGAGTATGGAAGCACGATCGGAGATGTGATCCTGCCTGATGGCACCAACCTCAATCAGGAACTCGTCAGGCGGGGCTTGTGCTGGTGGTATCGGAGCTACGCGCCTGGTGATACGGTTTTGGAAGGGCTAGAAAAGAACGCACGAGAGGCCAAAAAAGGCTTGTGGGCCGATCCTCAGTCGGTGCCGCCGTGGGAGTGGCGAAAACGAGAGGGGAAGGACCGGGCTAGGCCCGAATGAGAAGATGGTTTATTAGAGCAGGTTCTTCGATGTTCATGGCTGCAGCGGCATCGATAAATCGTTTTAGCCTCATCCGGTCATTAGGGCTCACCTGGATCACTTCCACCGCGATCCGGTGCTCGTGAACCTTTCTGACTTCCGCCAGCCGGATGTCTATAAAAGCCTCCTCGCCTTCCAACCATAATTGGACTTTCACAAAGTCCCCTGCAGTCAGATGCTCAGGGGTGGTGAGCTTACACCCAGTCTCCAAGCGTTCGAGGACGCACCCGTCCGCTTCAAGCTGCCTGTTTACGTTCGCTAGCACGCAGTCAATAGTAAACTTCGGACTATCCCAGCCGGTCTGTTGTTTCCCCTGAGCCATCATGTTATGCGCAGGATAGTCTGGGAATGGGGTACGTGGCTATTCCTCAAGAGGTGGGGGGGCTTATCCAAAATGGTGGTGTACGGGTCCGGCATCCCTGCAGCATCCTACCCCGCTGAAGCAGCCACTTCGGCTACGAAGGCCGGACTCTACGGGGTATTAGCCCGTCTTATTCAACAGCGCTTCTGCTACAATCGCCAATCCGGTGCACTTGCGTGTGAAGCGTCAGTACCCGTAATGTTCAATGGTCAATCTTGAATGTTCAATTGAACATAGAACATTAACCATTGAACATTCCGTTGAAATTCGAGATACGCTTCACGAGGAACGCGCTTTCGGGCGATTTCGCGGCGAACTGTCTCGGGTAAAGAGGACTAGGAGGAAATTATGACAAGTCGGTCACCCTCGCAGCGATTCCTGGTACTTGGGGCCATTTTGGCGGGATGCGGCGTTGCTGCCGGCGCTTTTGGTGCCCATGCACTCAAGGAAATTCTGGATGCGCCTATGCTCCAAGTGTTCGAGACCGCAACAAGGTATGTGATGTATCACGCTTTTGGACTGTGTATCGTTTCGTGGGCGATCGATCGTTACCCCAAGCAAGGTCTTGAAAAATCCGGATGGCTCTTTATTCTCGGGATTCTCCTTTTTTCAGGCAGTCTATACGTGGTGTCTCTTGCTGGTATCCGGTGGATGGGGGCCGTGACTCCGATCGGTGGGCTGGCCTTTATGGCTGGCTGGCTGCTCTTAGGTTGGGGAGTGTGGCGGGATGCGCTCCCTAGCGCCACGAGAGAGGGTTGATCTGGTTCATCTGGTTCAACCAAGCAAACGAGACAGGCCAGAGAAACAAGAGAGACCAGCCGGCCCTCGCTCGTCCCGTCAGTTTCGCGTTTCATGCGGCGCGCTATGGCGCACAGTCGGCCGTTCTCTTTCCGCTGATTGATCCCCAACCCCCCTGGGAATTCACGAAGGTTCCTTCGAGGCGTTGTCCTTCTTTGTTGAATTGCAGACTATCTTCTTGGACTCGGCCATCGATTTCCCAGCGTAAATAGACGTTCTCGCCCAGCACGATCGTTTCCACGAGTCCCGGCAGAGTGGCCTGCGTACTTTCTGCTGGTGGAAAGAGCAACGAAAGTTTCTGTTCTTGATGGTGCTGCTGATGGTTATGAACGATCCACTGCCAGGTCCCGCACAGCCGGGCCTGTCCGCGGAGCCCGCGCACCCGATCCTTCCAACCCCGTATCCGGTCCCATTCCTGGTAGCTGGCTTGCATGGCGTCCACTTCCAAGCGAGTAGCTCGCTCCAAGATTGTTAACAATAAGGTCGATGTAGATTTTCCCTGATTCCCCTTGGCCCATTCTGGAGAGGCAACCACGTCAGAGAGTTGATTCAGTGAGTCATGCCAGGGCGCTTTCCCCTGTTGATCGAGCCATGCCCTGGCTTGCGGGGATCCGAAGAGTCGCTCGGTCACCGCCGCGAATTGCTGATCTTTCACGGCTTGCCTGACGGTGGAGGCGAGGTTCCAGGTGGCCAGATCGCCCATCAACCGAAGAACCGCCGCCGTCAGATCCGGCACCAGGAGTTCTTTCGCGAGCTTGACCGGCAAGGGGTTGGTCCCCAATATCCGGGCCACATCGCCCTTCTGGAGCGCGGGACCGATTGCCGACACAAACAGGTTGCTGGCTCCCTTGTCGGACTCCATCTTGGTCAGTTGATCAGAATGGGCGCGAATGACTGATGGGAAATTGGGTGTGGAACTCGGAAGAGATTCGTCTGCTTTGGCATTGAACCAGGCCCCGAAGACAGAGACGACCACCAATGCAAGGACGAGACCGATTCGTGATTGGGTTGGCCGAATCAATTGGAGGTGGTTGCGCATCGCGTTACTTTACCGTGCTTCCACCCATACCCTCAAGCGGGGCTTCCTAACAGACTGTGGAAAAGCTATGTCGTACGCGAGAACTTCGCTGGTCCGCACGTGTGGCACAACAGCAGAACACTCCCGCAGAGTGCTCAAAAAGGCAGAGTTCTCACCCGCCCAACCCTAGCAGTTATTTCACCCTACCACCCAGAGTCTGCCAAGACAGACTCTTCACCCCGGGACACGCCGTATCCCTTGCCTCGCTCGTTACCTTATCATCTTAAGGGGTGGCCTGGATTGGTCCCTAACTGCGCACGTCGAACGACCACTGCTTCATCGTGGGGGTTCCGTGAGCACGGGGGACCAACCAGGCCATCCCTCCCCCTGCTGGCGGACTTTTTCAGCACCCTGCTAAGTGCCTTGGAAGCAGGTCTTCAGAAACGCAGCAGTGGCCTCCCAAGCCTCTGCCGTCGCGTCGGCACGATAGCTCTCCACCTGTTGTTCATTACAAAACGCATGGGGGGTATGAGGGTAGGTCCTGACCTCGACGCGCTTGTTATGCTCGGCCGCAGCAGCACGCAACCGGTCCACGTCCTGACCGGGCACCCACTGGTCCTGCCCGGCCTGGTGATAGAGCACCGGACAGAACAGATCTTTGATTGCGGTTTCAGGCTGCATCACGCGGCCGTAATAGACGACCGCGGCTCGAAGCCGTTTCCGTTGACAGGCGAACCGGAGTGCATACGATCCACCCATGCCGTAACCGATCACGCCATGGGTATTTTGTTTAATGTGGTCGCGCGTATTTAAGAATTCACAGCAGGAATTAATATCTTGGAGAACGAGCGACTCGTTCAGCTTGCCCATGAGGGCATCCGCAACCTCTGTGTTGGCAGTCACCATGCCACCCAGTCGCCCGTACAAATTCGGAATGATGACGCCATAGCCCTCGCACGCCAGCCTGGCGCCGAGATCCTTGATTTGCGCGGTCAGCCCCCACGCCTCATGCAATAAGACAAGCCCGGGGTAGAGCCCTTTTTCCTGAGGCCAAAACTGAATACAGTCCACCTGCACATGTTTCGACACGCGTGTCTGGATATAGGGATCGGCGGCGGCATCCGTCAGCGTGGGAATGGCAACACCACTTGGAAAACGCGCTGTGCCGGTGCCGATTTGATTCAAGGCAAAGGGAGCGAGCGTCGATGTCATTGCGGCAATCTCTTTGCCTCAAGGATTTGCTGGGTGCGTTCTCTTCAGACAGGCTGACCGCGTGTACTATAGGGACCAGGCATTCAGACTGTCAATCCAGTTCCAAGGCCCGAGTTTTAGTTGACCCAGCGTTCGATGGCGAATACAGTTCTCTCTTCTTCAGGATGGATGTGACAACCATGCCGCTTGGAATTGGTCTCATCGGTGCCGGCCGGCATGGCAGCCGGTATATCCACCATCTCCTGCATGATCTGCCAGGGGTGGGCCTTGCCGCTCTCTGCCGGAAACGGATGGGAGAGGGACTGCCCTCCCTCCCGACGACAGAGATCCCAGTCTATGGGGATTATCGCGCCTTGATCGCCGATCCGACGGTAGAGGCTGTCGTAGTGGTGACCCCTCCGTCACTCTGTGCTGAGATCTGTCTTGAGGCCGTGAAGGCGAGGAAACCGATCCTCATTGAAAAGCCGTTAGCGTCGACAGGCCGCGAAGCACGGATGATGGTGATGGCAGCAGAAGAGGCCGGCCTGTTGCTTATGACCGCACATACCTTGCGCTTCGACTCGACCATTCTTCTTTTGAAAGATCACTTGCCGGAGATCGGCCGGCTCCGGTACGCCACCTTCACCAGCCGGATTGAAACGAAAGCCAGCGCCCAAGTTCGATCACCGATCCCGGGCCAGCGCGGGGCGCTCTTGGAATTTGGGGTTCACCTCTTGGATTTGCTTCCCTTTCTCACCGGCGAGGAGGTGGTCGCTGTCCGCTGCGAGTTGGACCAACTGCCGACCCTGGCACCGGACACGATGGCGATCGTGCAGGCCCAAACCGAAAGCGGCATGCGATGCGTCCTGGACATTGCACGCGTCGTAGCAGGGAGGGTTGCGCGAACGGAGTGGGTGGGAACCCAGGGGCAGATCGCTGCTGATTGGTTTCACCAGCGAGTGAGCGGCACCATTGGTGATCGCGCTCCTCTGGAATGGGCCGTTCAACCGCAGCAGACGATTCTCGCTACACTCCGCGCCTTCGTCCGTGCCATCGAAACGAACACCCCGCCGCCTATCACCGGGCGTGATGGATGTCGCGCAGTAGAGGTGGCCGATGCCTGCTACCGTTCGGCAGAACTTGGCGGGGCCACCGTCACGGTTTCTTCGTTGCGCGAGTAAACCGCAGCACCTGAACGAGGCTGAGGTCGAGGCTACGTTGAGTGAAGCTTAGACCTTTTCTCAGCCTTAACCTGAGCCTAAACCTGTCAGCACTGCCGGCAAATTTAGGCTGGGCATCCGGCTAGGCATCGGCGACGATGTGTGTATCTGTTTCCTCCACCCCTTCGACTTGGTGAATCTTTGTGATCACCACATCCGAGAGGGCTCGTTCGTCCGAGACACTGATGAAGAGAATAATATCCGGCCGCCCGAAGCAGGAGTGGGCTTGCTCGACGCCGGTAAGGCGCTTGAGCACCTGCAGCACATCTTTCGTTCGCCCGGCTTTGACCTTGATCAGGATATAGGCTTTCGTTGCCATTGCGTCCTCCCTGCTGCACTTATTGTGTGGCGCCAGGCATCTCCCGGCGTCGTTGCGCAAACACCTGATGAATGTTCTGTCCCCGTTGCTCCAAGGCGGTACGTGCCTTGGCAACGAGTTCCATCAACGAATCAAAATCCGCCAGACCGACGTTGAATTGGCGAAAGCCAGGCGCCAAACCCTGTCGCTGATCGATCGCCGTGGCGACCCATTGTTCACTGAGCGCCGCAAGCACATCCGACGTCCAGCCTACCGAACGAAATCGAGACACAGCTTCGTGTGATCCGCTACCCCTCTGTGCCGCACATGCGTGACTCAGAAATGCTTGCACGGCCGGATCACCACTCTTCAGAAACACCGATTGAAATTGGATGACTGCCTTGATGACGCGATTCGCCTCGGGAGTGCCTTCGGGCGGAAGCACATCGGCATCTTGCAACATCGCGAGAACGGCCATCGACGCTCCAACTGGTCCAGATGAGGTGGCCGCACGATCAGGCGCTTGGGCCAAGATTGGACTGCCGGTTCCCATGATCAGACCACTAAGGAAAAAACACAACGGCATATGACGGCTGGGCAACATGATGTATGACGCACGTTCTAGCATGCACGAGCGGAGGCCGTAGAAAGGGACAAGCATTGGAAGGGATTATACAGAAGGGGAGTAGAGGGTACTAGCGTTCGAACTGGTGTTAGACAACAGGGGAAATGGAACCATATTCATGACGTCTCCAGCTGTTTCGGTTGAAACAATTCGACGCCGTTCCTATAATCCATCAGCCCAATCCTTGCACCGGAGTCACCCATGCTCGCAAAAGTTCTGAGTGCTGCGCTCGTCGGGATCGATGCACACCTGATCGATGTGGAAGTCGATATTGCCGGAGGGCTTCCACAATTCTCAGTCGTCGGTCTCCCCGATGCTACGGTGCGGGAGAGCCGCGACCGAGTCCGCTCTGCGCTCAAGAATACGGGCTTCCATTTCCCGGCAAAGAAAATCACCGTGAACCTCGCTCCCGCGGGAATCAAGAAGGAAGGGTCCGGCCTCGACCTGGCCATTGCCATTGGGATTCTCGTCGCGGAAGAAGTAATTCCTCATCAGAATGTACAAGGACGCGTCTGTGTCGGTGAACTCTCGTTGGACGGACACATTAAGGCAATTACCGGCGCCCTATCCATTGGAATTGCCTGCCGGCCCGACCATATTCTGCTCTTGCCGGCTGAGAACAGCCAAGAAGCGGCCGTGGTACAGGGCGTGACGGCCTATCCGCTTCACACGCTTCCCGAAGCCGTGGCATTTCTCAATGGCACGGCTTCGCTGGACCCGGCTTATGCAGACAGGGACCGGTTCTTTACCATGCGCCCGGTGGAGGATGACGACTATGGCGATGTGAAGGGACAAGACCATGCGAAGCGCGCCCTGGAAATCGCCGCAGCTGGAGGCCACAATCTCTTGATGGTGGGACCGCCCGGAGCAGGCAAGACCATGCTGGCCAAACGTCTCCCGACGATTCTGCCCCTCATGGAGCCGGAAGAAGCGATCGAAACGAGCCGCGTCCATAGCGTATCCGGACAGTTGCCGGCCAATCATCCACTGTTGACGGTCCGTCCCTTTCGCGCTCCGCACCACAGTATTTCCGATGCCGGACTTATCGGAGGCGGAACAATTCCCCGGCCGGGAGAAGTGTCCTTGGCGCACAACGGCGTGTTGTTCTTGGACGAATCCCCGGAGTTTCGCCGTCCAGTCCTGGACGGCTTGCGGCAACCATTAGAAGACGGGCATGTGACCCTGACCAGGGCCAGCGGTTCCCTCCGCTACCCTGCGCGATTCATGTTGATCGCCGCGATGAATCCCTGTCCCTGCGGATACTATGGGGATCGCACGCGTGAATGCGTCTGCACCCCGCACCAAATCCGCCGCTATCGAGCCAAATTGTCGGGACCGCTTCAAGACAGACTCGACATTCACATCGAGGTCCCGCCGGTCTCCGTACGAGACTTGCACGATCACTGCCCCATGCCGGAAAGTTCTGCTACGATTCGATCGCGCGTCCTGGCGGCACGTGATCGGCAGCGCCACCGGTATCGTCTAGACGGGATTCACTCGAATGCTCAGTTGAAGCCGCGGCTTCTGAAGCGGTATTGTGGCCTGGAAACGCCGGCTCAAGAGCTCCTAGAACAGGCGCTGACCAAACTCGGATTGTCTGCTCGGGCCCATGGGCGCATAGTGCGGGTGGCGAGAACCATCGCCGATCTCGCGGGCTCTGAAAAGATTGAGCCACTGCATGTGGCGGAAGCGATTCAATACCGCAGTCTCGACCGTCGGATGGAGTTTTGAGGATCCCCTGTGTGGTCAGCTCTGAAAGTCTTTCTCTGGTGGTTTATAGTCGGCTCCACCATGGCGCTGGCCGTAATCATGCTGCAGGGAGGCTTTCGGGAAGCCATGCAAGCGCAGGGGCCCGTGTGGGGAGTCGAAGTGGTCAAGCTATTCACGACCATCATGGGAGGAGGACTACTCGGCGGCTGTATCGCATTGATTCTGGATCGTATCAAGAAGTCATAATGCACGTTTCTCAGATCGTAGTGAGATGAGGCCATACATGGATGTGGAAGTGGGTTCGAATCTGTACCGCAACACCGACGGCATGATTGAAATCGAGGGCGTCCCGCAGATTCAGGTGGCAATGAAACCGACGACGGGCGCTTTACTCGTGAACTTTGCGTTGTTCGACGCAGCCGGAAAAGTGACGGCAAAACTCGTCGATAGCACCCTGATGATCAACGAACGACGAGCCTACGAAGTGAATAAGACCCCGAAGAATCTACTGCTCACACATCTGGCCTCGGGAACCGTCATCTTACAGATGGATGTGAAGGCGCCCGACGTAGTGGCCTTCACGAAAGGGGAGTTCCATACGATCAACGGTCACGTAATCCAGGTATCTCCCACCGAATGGAAAATCGACAAGCTTCGTGCCAGCGGTACGACACAAGATGTGAAAGGCGGGTCGGTCGTCCTGGGCTGAACCGAGACGCCTCCTAGCAGGATGCTGAAAAAGTCCGCCAGCGGCGTTCTCGCATCGCTCAGAGGCTCAACGTTGAAGAGAACTCAGAGGTCGGAAACACTGGTGGGGCTTATCCGTTCACCAAGACCCATTCTAGGGGTGAACGGCCACACGAAGTGCGGTACGTACCTCCTCGCCTCTAAGCTCGCTGCGGCCTTGCGGGACAGCCATTTTGAGCATCCTGCGGGGATGTTCTACTAATGTCTCAACGTGCAGGCCTTGCAGGTGTACTGTGGCGCAATGATATTCCCGCAGCCTTCTACGCTGTGACCGTCGGTACGATGACGATGTGCCGGTCCTTCAGATCGACGGTCGCCGTATCTCCATCGCGCATTTCGCCTTTGACCAACTGACGCGCCAGCGGTGTTTCAATTTCCTGTTGAATCAATCGTTTCAACGGTCTCGCCCCATAGACCGGATCGTAGCCGCGCTCACCCAGATATCGTAAGGCCGCCGGCGTCACGGACAAAGAGATCCGTCGCTCTGTCAAACGTGCCCGCAACCGCTCGAGTTGAATCTCAACAATCTTCGTGAGCTGCTCCATCTCCAGAGGGTGGAATACCACCGTCTCGTCGACGCGGTTCAAGAATTCCGGGCGGAAGTGCTGCCGCAGTTCCGCCATCACGAGCGAACAGACTTCTTCATAGGAGGCGCGCCGTTGCTGCGCCTCAAGAATGTGCGGGCTGCCGATGTTCGACGTCATGATCAAAACCGTGTTCTTAAAATCGACGGTCCGGCCCTGAGAATCCGTCAATCGTCCGTCGTCCAACACTTGAAGCAAGACATTGAAGACGTCGTGATGGGCTTTTTCGATCTCGTCGAACAGAATGACGGAGAACGGACGCCGCCGGACTGCTTCAGTCAGTTGTCCACCCTCTTCGTAGCCGACGTAGCCTGGCGGAGCCCCGATCAGACGGGCCACCGTGTGTTTCTCCATGTATTCAGACATATCAATCCGAATCAGGTTGGCCTCGTCGTCAAAGAGCGTCGCGGCAAGGGCTCGCGCCAACTCGGTTTTTCCGACTCCAGTCGGACCAAGAAAGAGAAAAGAACCAATGGGTCGATTCGGGTCTTTGATGCCGGAACGTGCGCGGAGGACAGCATCTGCGACGGCCTGCACTGCTTCATCCTGGCCAACCACTCGCTGATGGAGCAGCTCGTTCAGCTTTAAGAGTTTCTCCGTTTCACCTTCGACCAGCCGGGAGACGGGGATTCCCGTCCAGCGACTCACGATGGCCGCGATGTCGTCTTCATCGACCTCTTCTTTGAGCAACCGGCTTTCGCCCTGCTTCTTACCGAGCTGCTCCTGCTCCAACGCCAGTTCCCGCTCAAGGCGAGGCAACTCTCCGTATCGCAGCTCGGCCACGCGATTCAGATCGTAGTCCCGTTCCGCACGTTCCATCGCCTGCTTCACCTCTTCCATCGCTTCACGAGTCTTGCGTAGCCGTGCCACCGAGGCTTTTTCAGAATCCCATCGCGTCTTGAGCGCCTGCAGATCTCGTTGTTTCTCGCCTAACTCCAGCTCAAGGGTCGCCAGCCGCGCTTGACTG
>DASVEA010000321.1:0-3726 GCA_036380815.1 Nitrospiraceae bacterium | reverse complement strand
CGAGGAGATAGCCCGTCGGACCCAAGCCGGAAATTTGCCCGATAGCGACTCCCGCAACATAGGACCGATGGCGAAATTCTTCCCGCTGATGAATATTGGACAGATGCACCTCAACCGTCGGCAGGCCGACCGACGCAATGGCGTCCCGGATTGCGACGCTGGTGTGGGTATAGGCGGCAGGGTTAATGATGATCCCATCATATCCCGTCCGAGCCTCTTGAATCCAGGTGACCAGTTCACTCTCGCTATTTGACTGGCGGAGGTCCACTTTCACTGCCAACTCCTTCGCCAGCTTCGTGATGGTTGAGTCCAGGGCATCGAGGGACAGGGTGCCATAAATCGACTGCTCCCTGGTCCCGAGGAGGTTCAGATTTGGACCGTGCAAGACTCGTATTCGTAGCATGTCTTCGTGTTTACGTACCGGATTCGTGAGGATGATCCCTCATGATAAGGTCCAGAGGGGTGGCATTGTATCAGTCCATCCCAGACCGGTCAAACGCAGGAAAAATTTAGGAAGTTTTTTGGTGCGGCTCGTTCGTTGCGTCACGATCGTGACGCCGTGACTCGATGGTGTGAAGCCAGGCTTCCAGCTGGGCCACGGCTCCCGCGTGAGGCGATGGAGTTGGCATTGAACGTGGGTCGGTAGTAGCGGTCTCCGGTTCGAGCGGAGTTGAGACTGGCATGGCTTCTGATGGCGTACTTGCCTGCTCGGCGGAGAGGTTACGCGCGATTGGAGCCGCCGCCTTGGGCCGTTCCGGTTCCTTCTTTTGTTTCAGAAGTCCTCCCAGAGTAGATTGGACTATGAGCGCTTCTTCATCACGCGGGTTGACCGCCAGAATGACGGCGCAGGATTTCAGCGCCGATTCGTTCAGCCCCTGGCTCTGGTAGATCTTGATCAAGGTCCGGTGCGCCCGCAGGTTTTCAGGGCTCAGCTTGACGGACTCTTCCAGAATCGCCTTGGCCTTCGTGGCCTCACCCATGTGGTCGTAAGCACGTCCGAGCGCGACCATGGCGGTAATGAAGCCGGGATAAAATTTCAGGCCGTCTTCGAGTACGCCAGCGGCTTCCTGCCACATGCCGACTTTTCCGTATTCTTCGGCCAGCGGCATGAACACTTTGGAATGTGGATCCTTGGCTAACTGGGCGGCCATTCTATCAATTTCCAGGGCGCTCGCGGGGGTGTTCTGATTCTGAGCCATGGGTTGCTAGCGTCCTTCCGCCACTGGCTTAGGGGCCCGGCTGGATTGTCTGGTTCGGAGCAGTTCTTTCGCCCGATTCAGGATCGCGTCGGCGAGTGCTCTTTTTGGCATCAGCGGCAGTTCTGTCATGGCCCCCTGCCGGTCGATCAATGTGGCTGCGTTCTGATCGCTGTCGAATCCCCCTCCCAATGCCGTGACATCGTTTGCGACGATGAGATCGAGCCCTTTTGCCGTCAGCTTGTCTTTCGCGTGGGCGATCAGATCGCTGGTCTCAGCGGCGAAGCCGACCATGAGTTGCGTGGTCCGTTGGGCAGATAAGGAGGCCAGGATGTCAGTGGTCCGTTCCAGATCTAGCGTCTGGTCGGTTCGTCCTTGCTTGTGTATTTTTTGCGAGGCAGGGTGCTTGGGACGAAAATCCGCCACAGCGGCAGCCATGATCACAGCCGTGGACCATGCAAGGTGCGCGGACAGGGCCTTCGTCATTTCCTCAGCTGTGGCCACGGCGACGACCTCGACGGCCCTCGGAGCTGGTAAGGCTGTAGGACCAGTGACGAGGACCACCTGGGCTCCTCTCGCCTGGGCTGCTTCGGCGATGGCATAGCCCATCTTGCCGGAGGAGCGATTTGAAATGAAACGCACCGGATCGATCGGCTCTTGCGTCGGGCCTGCTGAAACCAGAATTCGGTGCCCTTGCCAATCGCGTCGTGGAGCCAGCGCCGCCTGAATAGCTTCCAGAATTGTGCCTTCCTCTGCCAAGCGGCCTTGGCCGATCCGTCCGGAAGCGAGCGGGCCGATTTCCGGATTCACCACGATGGTTCCCCTCGCACGCAACGTCGCTACGTGTGCTGTAACGGATGGATGAGTCCACATCCCTCCGTCCATGGCGGGGGCCACAATCAGCGGACACTGTGCAGTAAGGAGCATGGTTGAGAGCAGATCGTCGCCCAGTCCTAGCGCTGATTTTGCAAGACAATTGGCCGTGGCCGGCGCAATGACAATGGCGTCTGCCTGTTCGGGTAAGGACAGGTGTTTCATCTCCTGATGCGCCTCGAACACATCCGTCGAGACCGGATGGCCGGAGAGTACTTCAAACGTCAGCGGGGTGACGAATTTCGTAGCCGATTGCGTCATCACGATGTGCACGATCGCTCCTTCACGGAGTAAGGTCCGGAGCAACGCGACAGCCTTATAGGCCGCGATGCTGCCGGTCACGCCGAGTACGATCTGCTTCCCGATCAACGTCGGCCCTATGGAGCCGGCCATCTTCACCACTTACTCCTCGCTCTCACCCACCACGGGTTTCGGGTTATCGTCGACATAGACGCTCAGCTCTTTCTTGATCTCCTTCGCATCGTCGCCGGTCATGACGGCGATACGCTCCATTTCGCCTTCCTTGCCGCGCTTCGATTCTTTCGTTGCATCCCGTGCTTCCTGGCCGACGAGATATTTGATTTGTCCCCGGAGAACTTCATCGAGGGCGATGGTCGTTTCTTTGGTGAAGCGCGAGGCGGCGTGACGTGATCCCTGCACAATGTGCTTCGCCCGCTGGGCTGCGATGATCGTCAGCCGGTGGCGTGAGTCAAATTCGTCTGCGGTGTATTGGGGTAAGAGCCTCAACATGTCGATCATGGATGCGGTACTCCTTTGGGTTAGGGAAGATCTTTGCGATCTCCCGGTTTCTGTTCATCGTCAAGAATGAAATTATTCTCGAGCCACGTCATATCCAATCGTTTCGTCTTCAAGCGTTCTGACCAGAAGATGCTTTCGAGATCGCGAAGCGACCGGCTGAGGTCTTCGTTTCGGACGATATAGGCGTATTCGCGGTAGCTCCACACCTCTTCTTTCACTTTGTGCAGTCGCCGTTGAATCTCTTCCGCGGTATCGGAGGCCCTGGTTTGGAGCCGGGCCCGGAGCTCGGTCATCGAGGGAGGGAGGATAAAGATCGATACCGAATCCTCGAATCGTTTCTTGACCTGCATGGCTCCTTGTACGTCGATCTCCAGCAACACATCGATCCCCTGATCGATCTTTTCGGTCAGCGATTTCCACGGCGTCCCGTAGAGATGTCCATACACATGAGCCCACTCGACGAACTCATTTCGCACGATCATTTCTTGGAATGTTTGCTCTCCGATGAAGTAATATTCGCGCCCATGCTCTTCGCCTGGACGCGGCTTCCTCGTTGAATAGGAAATTGAATGCCACAGTCCGGGAAGATTCGTCGTGAGTTGCTTGCAGAGCGTGGTTTTCCCCGTTCCGGAGGGCGCGGAGATAATGAAAAGAATGCCCCGCCGATCCGTTGAGGACCGGAGTTGGCCTGACGCCGGTGCCGTAGAGCTGGCTGAGTTCATTCGATGTTCTGGACCTGTTCGCGAATACGTTCCAGTTCGGCTTTCATCTGGACCACATGACCGGCGATTTCAGCGTCGTTGGCTTTCGAGCCGATCGTGTTGACTTCCCGCCCGATTTCCTGGAGCAGGAAGTCGAGTGTTTTACCCACGGATTCTGCACGCTTGAGCGTCTGCTC
>DASVEA010000320.1:0-2231 GCA_036380815.1 Nitrospiraceae bacterium | reverse complement strand
CATATAATGGCTGCTGGAAGATTGGGAGGAACTGTTTGGGCGAAAGCTCCTGTCACGAACCCGATAATGACTACAGTGAACGACGTCGACCTGGTCTGCCCCCTGAGAAGTGGTCCTCCCTGATGTATGGCTTATGGCCTGATGGAGGACTGAAGAATGGCAAGGAAGCGACACACTGCGGAAGAGATCGTCACGAAGCTGCGGCAGGTTGATGTGCTGGTTTCGCAGGGCCGTCCGATCGCGGAAGCGGTTCGGACGATAGGTGTGACGGAAGTAACGTACTATCGCTGGCGCTCGGAATACGGTGGCCTGAAGGGCGACCAGGTCAAGCGGCTCAAGGAGCTGGAGACTGAGAACAGGCAATTGCGTCGTGCGGTCTCTGATTTGACGCTAGAAAAGCTGATCCTCAAAGAGGCCGCCTCGGGAAACTGGTAAGCCCCGCCCGCCGCCGTGCCTGTGTGGATCATGTCATTGCCAAGCATGGTGTCTCCGAGCGCCTTGCGTGTCGGGTTCTTGGCCAGCATCGATCCACACAGCGCAAGATACCAACGATGCGAGATGATGAGGCGGCTCTGACCGCCGCGATCATTGCGTTCGCCACCGAGTACGGCCGTTACGGTTATCGACGGATCGCAGCCATGCTGCGGGACGCCGGGTGGGTGGTGAACATCAAGCGCGTCGAACGGATCTGGCGGCGGGAGGGGCTGAAGGTTCCGCAGAAGCAGCCGAAGAGAGGCCGGCTGTGGCTCAATGACGGATCGTGCATCCGTCTGCGGCCGCTATATCCCAATCATATCTGGTCCTACGACTTCGTCGAGGATCGAACCCACAACGGGAGGAAGTACCGCATGCTCAACGTCATCGATGAGTTCACGCGCGAATGCCTGGCAATCCGTGTGAACCGAAAGCTCAGGTCGACCGATGTGATCGACGCGCTCTCAGACCTGTTCATCCTGCGTGGAATCCCTGGGCACATTCGTTCCGACAATGGCCCGGAGTTCGTCGCCATGGCCGTCCGCGAGTGGATTGCCGCCGTTGGAGCCAAGACCGCCTACATCGAGCGAGGCAGTCCATGGGAGAACGGCTACTGTGAAAGCTTCAACTCGAAGCTCCGTGACGAATTGCTCAACGGTGAAATCTTTTACACTCTGCAAGAGGCCAAGGTGATCATCGAGAACTGGAGACGGCACTACAACACTATTCGTCCGCACTCTTCGCTCGGCTACCGACCACCGGCACCGGAGGCCTTCATGCCCGCGCGTCCGGCTCCGCAATCCGGCCCAGCCGCTCCGCACGCGCTCACGCTGGCACCGCGCCCATCCCTAAACTAACATCCCCACCGGACCACTCGATCGGGGCAGGCCGAACCTTCGCGTTTCTGCGGGACATATTGGCCTGCGCCGCTCATGCCACCATATGATGGCTGGGGGCGTAATCGGAGACTGCTATGGCCCATGCAAAAAAAGCGCGCGCCATCGGTTTCAACCATGTCGCTCTCGAGGTTGGTGATATCGATGAGGCGCTGGCGTTTTATGGTCGCCTGTTCGATTTCGAGCTTCGCAGCAGGAGCAAAACATCGGCCTTCATCGACCTGGGTGATCAGTTCCTAGCTCTCCAGAAGGGCCGCACCCAGCCCGCCGATGACGGCCGTCATTTTGGACTCGTTGTCGATGACAAAGAGGCCGTGCGCCGCACCCTGGCGGAGGCTGGCGTGGAAACGCTGCCCGGTCAGTTTCTCGATTTCCTCGACCCTTGGGGCAACCGCATAGAGATCGTCAGCTACGACAACGTCCAGTTCACTAAGGCGCCGAACGTCTTGCGTGGCATGGGGTTGTCGCACCTTCCCAAGAACGAGAAGGCGATGAAGGAACTAAGCGGCAAGGGCATGGCGCCGAAGTAAAGGCTGACCTGCCAACGCAACGTCGATCGTAGAGCTACAGCGGAATTTTCACTGACACAGAAACATCGTGACTTATGTGGATGGAATTGTTGCGGCCTCAAGGGCGGACGCCAAATCGATTGAGACGGTTTCACTCGTTGACGAGTTCCTCGACCGCGTTGTTCGGCCTGTTCCGTGTGCCTCCCCTGCCGAGGTCTGCGCGGGTCTTTCCGGGGTAGAAATTGGAACCCATATGTTATTCACTGAGCCTGATTAACTCCGCTCGAGGCGGACACCCATGGGTTCCGCGATCCAGCCGGTGGATGAAGACATGAAGATCGGCATCGTCGGC
>DASVEA010000319.1:0-6190 GCA_036380815.1 Nitrospiraceae bacterium | reverse complement strand
GGAACTCGTAGCCAGAAATCCCTCCGGCCTGGTGAGCCGCATCCCCAGCAGATTCACATCTTTGTACCCAGCCAGAGCACGCGATACGGCTTGTTTACTGCGGGCAAACGCAGGGGGATCGAGCAACACCAGATCATAACGACGCCCATCACGTTCCAGTTTTCGCATCTCCTCAAACGCATCCGCCGATCGATAGACACAACGATCGCCCACCTTGTTTAACACCGCATGGTTGCGCGCGAGCGCCAAGGCCTCCTCACTCACATCCAACCCTTCGACCGACCTCGCCCCCGCGAGAGCCGCATGAATCCCAAAGGCTCCAGTATGAGCAAACACCTCCAGCACCTCCGCGCCTGCTGCAAAGCGTGCCGTCACCAATCGATTCTCTCGCTGATCGCAAAACCAACCGGTTTTCTGTCCTCGTTCGATATCGACGAGAAATCGAGCCGGCCCCTCCTGGATGCCGACCGTCGTCACGCCACCCCCTCGGAGAAATCCCCTCTCCATCGGCAGCCCCTCCAACGTGCGACTCTTAGCATCGTTTCGTAGATACACTTGCGTGGCTCCGGATTCCTGACAGAGGAGGTCGGCTAATATGTCTTTCCGGCAGTCCATACCGGAGGACAGGGTCTGCATGACTAAGACATCGTCGTATCGATCCACGACCAAGCCTGGTAATCGATCCGCTTCTCCATAGATGAGGCGATACGCATTGGTGCCGGTGACGACCCGCTGACGCAACCTGACGGCCTGCGCGAGTCGCTTTCTCCAAAACTGTTCTGTAATGGGTTCGTCGTCGAAGGTTAGGATCCGCACACGGATCTTGGACGCAGGATTGTAGAAACCTCTGGCGTAGAATCTTCCATTCGGCGCCCTGACATCGACCACATCGCCCGAACCCAGCTCGCCGCTTACCTCCTCGACATTACCGGCATAGATCCAGAGATGCCCCCACGCCTCGACCGCACGGGTGCGAGAGAGGCGGACGCGCCCGCGGGGACTGTCGTCATGAAAAGTCATGGCGTACTTATCCAATGGCGCGAACCGAACGTCAAGCCCTTCTGGATGATCGGTTGCTTGACGGCTGCCCCGCGCTGTGGTTTGCTGCGACTACGCATGTGTTCCGCTCCATGAACAAAGAATCCCCGATGAAACGAATACCGACCATCGGTTCAGCCGTAATCGATCGACTCCACCAGTTGGGGGTCCGTCATATTTTTGGAATCCCCGGCGATTATGTCCTCAGCCTCTACCAATTGATCGACGCCTCGCCGATTCAACATGTCGGGACCACGCGCGAGGATTGTGCGGGGTTCGCGGCGGATGCCTATGCGCGTATCAATGGCATCGGGGCGATTTGCGTCACCTATTGTGTCGGAGGGCTGAATTGTGTAAACGCGATCGCCTGCGCTTATGCCGAACGGTCCCCGGTGGTGCTGCTCACCGGGGCACCGGGACTCTCGGAGCGTGTTCGGACGCCCTACATGCACCACATGGTGCGGGACTTTTCCACTCAACGCGAGGTCTTCGAGAAGATCACGGTGGCCGCCATCTCGCTGGATGATCCCTCAACCGCCGAACGAGAAATGGATCGGGCCTTTGCGGCGCTGTTGCGCTATCGCCGCCCGATCTATATCGAAATTCCTCGCGATCTCGTCCATACACCACTGGCAAACCCGTTACGACCCTTGTGCCTCGACGATGAGCCAAGCGATACCGCCGCGCTGGCAGAAGCCATCGCGGAAGTCCGCGCCATGTTGGCCTCTGCCAGCCGGCCTGCTATCTTAGCCGGTGCGGAGATCGGGCGATTCGGACTGCAAGACGATCTGACTCGCCTAGTCGAACGACTCAACGTCCCCATCGCCTCGACCCTGCTAGGCAAATCCGTCATCCGAGAAGACCACCCACTCTACGTCGGAGTGTACGGAGGACTCATCGCGCGTGACGAAGTCCAACAGTTCATCAATGAATCTGACTGCCTGCTGATCCTGGGATCGATCTTATCTGATGTCGAAGATCTCGATGCCGATTCGCCCTTGCTTTCGGAAGGCCGCACGATTCACGCGACAGCCGATCGGGTAGCCATCAAACACCATCGCTACGATGCGATCCGGTTTCAAGACTTCGTGCGAGCCCTGGTGACCAACCCCCTCCCTTTGTTTCCATCCCGCCCGCTGCCGGCACCGCTCGCCGTGGCACAAGGCACGATTGCGCCGGATGCCCCCGTGACCTTGAATGGACTTTTCAGCCACCTCGATGGTCTATTGGATAAAGACACGCTTGTGATCGCCGACGTCGGCGAATCGCTCTTTGCCGCTGCCGATCTCCATGTCCACCGGCGATTCGAGTTTCTCTCTCCAGCCTATTACACCTCGATGGGATTTGCCGTCCCCGCAGCCGTGGGCGCCTCGTTTGCCGATCCTACACTTCGACCGATCGTGCTGGTCGGCGACGGCGCGTTTCAAATGACTGGGACAGAACTCTCGACAGCCGTGCGATATGGTCAAACGCCTATCGTCATCGTATTGAACAATCGCGGCTACTCCACTGAACGGGAGATTCTCGAAGGCCCCTTCAACGACGTCCACGAGTGGCACTATGAACGAATCTGCGACATGATCGGGGGCGGAGTCGGCACGCGGATCGCAACCCAAGGGGAGTTCGAGCGAGGGCTCACCGCCGCCTTGAGCGATTCCAGCCGCCTGCATGTCATGAATGTGCTGCTCGATCAAGCCGATCGCTCGGCCGGCATGGTCCGACTTGCCCATCGCCTCGCGAAACGACTCTCCACCGATCGCCCTTAACCTGCATTATTCATGAAGCTTCTGCTGCTATCGCGGGTTAAGGCGAGCGGCACGGGGCCAAAGGCTAGCAGGCTGCTGCAAAACTGTTGTGGCTCAATAGCCGCGCGAGACGGGCGGGACTGGCGAGACAGGCGGGATGTAGAAAGGACGGATATCCGCCTTGTTTCGCGCATCCCTCTTGTCTCGCCCGCTGGGCGCTTGGGACGCTGGCGAACTGTTTCAGCATCCTGCTAGATGACTGTCATCGACTCGATAATCGTCGACTCTCAGTGCCGCTAGCACCTGTCTGTTCCACACACTAAAATCTCATCACCAGCACGTCCCCGGGCTAGTCTTCTTCCGGATTAATGGTATGAAGGCCCGCCGAATGACAGGCCGTCAGCAATTGCGTATCGGCACTGACGACGGTCAGCCGCAAGGGCTTGAGTTCCAAAGCCAGCGCCAAATGTAATACTTGTGGTGATCGGAGCGCAGGATACTCCAGCGCAAGTTCTTTAGTCGCCAAGTACGTCTGCATCGTTGGGGCAATGAACTGGTAGAGCCCCTCCTGCGCTTCTCTCTCGAATTTGTGGATCACCGAGTAACAATCGTCCCGGGTGATCTCTCCATGGTGGGCTCGATTCGCGAATGCCGTATAAAAATCGGTCACGGACCACGTAGGCAGAATTGCCACTTTGCTCCGTTTCACCATGAGTCGGCTGATGATGCGTGTGCCGCGCTCCATGCTATACCGTTTCACCAGAGCTGTTGAGTCAAAATAGTAGTATGGCATGCGATCACACTCTTCCCTTCATAATAATGGCGGCCAAGGGGCCCGACATTTTCGAGAGCCGATCTTGGAGTTCATCCAGCGGCAGCTCGTCATACCCCTCCTTACGGAACTTGTCGGCCAGGTTGCCCTGATTAAACGACGCCGTGTCGTTCTTGAGCCGCTCACCCAGCCGGCGTTTCGCCAAGCGACTGGGAACCCGCTGTTTTGTGACCGTTAACCCGCGGCCACGGCTGCGTGGTGCACGAGTTGATGTTCGTCCTGCCTCCGACTTCGATTTGGCCATACCCTCCCTCTCTATCTAAGTTAATGGGGTGCTGAGGCCGGCGTTGATACCAGCCCGTCCCGCGGACATCCCGCGGGCTGGCTTGCCTGTACCGGCAGTTCCGACTCTCCGTACACATGTGCAGCAATGGCCTTCGCGACAACGGCAGAAAACTCTTGCTGCATGACACGCACAACTTTGGCTGTGGCCTCACGCTCCGACAGATGGCCTTCCTTGCCACCCTTTGACAAGGAGCCGACCACCCGCTGACTAGTCAAATCCACGACTTCGAAATCGCTGCACCATCGTACGAACTTGAACTGCGGATCGCGCACGTCGATCGGCCACACCCTCACCACGCCACGCACGAGCAACTCCGGGGATGGTCCGCTGGAATCCCAGCCGACCGCACGATCCCCTCCCCAAGGCCGACTCGTAACTTGCAGCCCTTCCTTCAGCAATCCCTCCGTCAAGGCACGTTGCGCCGGTTCAACCTGATTGCCGGTCACCGCAACTGCCAGCACCAGATTCGTGGCAAGGAACTTCTCGAGTTCGTGCGTGAGTTCGCTCACACGGTAGGCCGCGGCGGTACCCTGCCCGCTCGGTCGAATCACGCGTAGGTCGGCATTATACGTCTCCCGCAGCACCAGATTCCTGGCAGCCCGTCTCAGTGCTTTGACCCTTGCTAGCTTATCGGTGAGCCACTGGGCCTCCTCGACATCGTCTCTGATCGATCGGTCCAGCTCGGTAATCCGTTCCATGAACGCAGTTTCTGCCTGAGGACGATGCATCCCAGCCAAGGCATACTGGAGTCCCTTGTCCACATCGACCCACCGATCGACGATTCGGACGTTCTCCAATACTTTGTCGGTCGACACACGGGTCAGATTGTCGAGCGTCAAACGTCGCTCAGCGCTGCTGTACCCACGCTGCTCAATCACCAGATACGACTCCCAGTCTTTCGCCTGTGCGCTCACCTCGGCTTTGAATATACGGGCCACCGCTGCATAGGCGCGATCCTCGGCTGCCGCACGACTCTCCGCTTGTCCCACGCCCAGGAGATATTGACCGGATGGATAGGCGGCACTCACCCCATTGATCCAGTCTGGTTTCGATTGTCCCCCGAACCATGCACAGCCGGATAGTGCGACCAACGCCATCAGCACCATCCCGATTCGACGCACGAACCGCGATCCCACTATCATGGCATCACTCGTTGAAGAAGCATGGCGGTCTCGCCTGGCCCGAGGGACAGGGTCCGCATGGCCTCAGGCTTCAGGGGATCATGAGACCCGCCGGCTGACTGGCTCTGCACTTGGTAGCGGCCCGGTGGAACCCAGACCCGTGCGAGATGGATTTCATCGGGCAATGTCTGCCAACTCCTTTTGTCGGCTTCTTCCGTTGCCACTGCCAGTCCTTTTGTCAGCAGCCCAACCAGAAGACCCACCAACGGCGCCGCATCATTTCCCCCCGCTTGCTGAGCCCCTCTCGTCACTCCTTCGGCCAAAGCGAACTTCGTAGTGGCACGGGCGAGGGCCTTGGCGGTTATTCCAGTCATTCGTTCCGATAGCGCCTTATCTGCCAAGGCCGTCACGTTATGTACCAACTCAGTGTTCACCGTCACTCGCTCGCCTTTGTCCGGGATGAGACTCACCGTATCGGCAGACATGTGCGTCTTCTGCTGGACGAGCCGTGGCAAGGCCACGCGAACGACGCGTCCATTAAGTCCGTACAAAACCGTGTCCACCCCCCGATTGGAATGACGGTTGAACTGCGAAACCCCACGGTTGAGGAGCACCAATTGGAGTGCATCGAGACTGATCGGCAGGTCAAGAAACTGATCCTCCTTGCGTGGTGCGCGGCCATTATAGCTGATCACGACAACTTGAGCGAGTTGTTGCAGCGCCTGACTGGTCTCCCACTTCGTATCGGGAAATACAGATCGGTATTCGGCCAATTCTTGATTGAAGTGTAGTGCCTCGGCCGTTCGCAGCAAATCTTTCCGCAGCTGGGACGGAACAGCCGTGCGTGACCATGCGCGGGTGGCATCGAAGGTCTCATAGGCCTTCCGATAGGCAATAAACGCATTATTCACATCGCCGGTGCTCTCATAGAGGATGCCGCTCAAATAGCGTGCAAAGCCGTCATCCCGATAAGCATTTTTCTCCTTGGTTCGATCCGACAGGACGTTGAGCCGGTGGTCGATCCGCCGGGCTTCGACCAGCGCATCTTGCCACTGACCCAACACCGCATAATTGAGTGCCTTCAGCACATTGATCAACACCTGTTCGTAGGGATCGCCCTCATAGGGTAACTCCGTATCAGTCGTCATGAATGCGAGAGTTTCCGTTC
>DASVEA010000318.1:0-5559 GCA_036380815.1 Nitrospiraceae bacterium | reverse complement strand
GCACGGGGCGGGCGAAGCTCCCCGAAGGGATATCTTGGGCGATACTGGCCGCGGGTGGAGTTCTGGCTGGTATTGGCTTTACTATGGCCCGCTTCATTGCGGGGCTGGCGCTCAGTGAGCGCTTGTTGCTTGTGGCGAAATGCGGCATCTTGACCGGGTCGGCGTTGTGCGCCGTACTTGGGTTGGCACTTCTGTTCTGGCTTCTGCCGAGCCCCGCACAGGCTGATTCAGCCGCCGCCTAACCACACGAAGCGCCGGACGTGCCGGCCTGTCTATCGATTGGTACGTTGTCGTCCAGCGTGGAAGGCGGTGGCATCGAGACCTAATGTCAGGCGGTGTTTTTACTTGGGGGACGGCTTCGGCGTATCCTGAGAGGCATGAAACGGTGGTATCCGTATCTGATAACTGTGCCGCTTGGGTTGGTGATCTTGGTGTACCTCGTCGGATTGAACTTTTCAATTAACTTCGCCGACATGTGGAGTGGGGACCAACAATCAAAGAACACCCAGCGCGATGTCGGAACGATGCCGGAGGCAAATGCGGTCTCCAACGAGGTCCTAAAGCTCCGGCAAGAGCATGAACTAAGACCGCTGACTAAACGAGAAGATGGAACGAAAATACAGGATTTGCCGAATGGAATTTACGGTTTCTCAATGTGCAGCGTCGTATCGCTACGCGCGATGCGTGGCGACACATTCTCGTTGGAGATTCATAAGCATGCTGATGGGATCGTGTATTATGTGGGTTATGCCTCTGACGAGCACATAGAAAAATATCTGACTCAGCAAAAAAACTTTCATATACTCATGTCCCCTCACTCACGGGAAGGGGCATCATCACTGTTCGAAATCCCCGTAGAGTTTGTCTCGAAATGCGAGGAGCGTCCTTCGGGCGATGGTGATCTTTTTGATCTGTTCGTTACATCGATCCCCATGTTGCAAACCTAAGCGGCAATCAATTCCGGAACAGAACCATGTAACGGGTATCTCGAAGACCGTGTTCTTGCCCATTGGCAAGGTACTCAAAGTCGAGACCGATTACGCGACCTCAAACCCCATCGAAAAGAGATCCAGAACCGGGACGGACAGTAATGAACATCTTGTCGCGTTCCGAATGAGCCACACATCGAGATCCCTGAAGCCGTGGCGGTGATCGAGGGAACAGGAATGTGCCGTAGAGACTATGTTAATAGAGCCTTACACTCACGCTCGGCTGCAGCATTACGTGAAGCGGCGGGTGCACGAACCGACTGAGATTGTCCGATGAGTGACCAGCACCCTATGCCGCTCGGATTCACCAGTGCCCTTGTGCTGTCGATAGTTTGTCTTGCCGTGCCTGCCTGGGCGGATTATCAAGCTGGCATGGATGCCTATAACGGTGGAGACTACGCCACAGCCTTGCGTGAGTGGCGACCGCTGGCCGAGCAGGGAGACCCGAGTGCGCAGTTCCGCCTCGGATCGCTTTATGAGAACGGAGACGGTGTCCCACGGGATTTCGCCAAAGCGCGGCAATGGTACGAAAAAGCCGCGGCTCAGGGGGAAGCGAAGGCACAGTTCTACCTCGGCATCCAGTCTGCCTACGGTGAGGGCGGCCCCCTGGACTTAGTTCAGGCCCATATGTGGTACAGCCTGGCGGCAGAAAACGGAAATGCGCACGCGCCGGGATACCGCGATGATCTCGCCAGACAGATGACGCCAGCCCAGATTGCCGAAGCGCAACAGCGGATGCGGCAGTGGAAACTGAAACATAAGTGAGTACCGACCGCCCCACACGCGGCACCATGCCCATCGAAGAAGCGACCATCTCCAGCATGTAGGAAATCGCAGCGATTGTGGAAGTGCTGGAACGGAAGGGCCGCTGCACGAAGCACGATCTCTACGACATCATCACCGAATTCCGCAGCAAGAATCCCCGTGCGAAGGCTGAAGTATGCGCCAACACCAGAACTATGGCGAGACCGATACTGAAATAAAGTTATCCGACGAACCGAGCTGAACAAGCAGGCGTTGCTTCATGAACGCAAAAGTTATGTTTGACAGCCTGCCGCCCAGTCTAGAGCAAAGGCCTGGGTTAGGAACCCGGCCGGTGCAATCTGTCGCAACGACAGCCACGCAGTCTCTCCCTCTAGCCCCTCGTCTCGCTCCACGGACCTCACCCCATCAGCCTTCGCCCCTAGTCCCAAACCTGTATTCAGCTTAGCCAGCGGACTTGCGAGCCAAGTGCCCGGTTCCGTGTCAGTCTGGATGCTCTGTAGAATTGCTGGTTCGCAATGCTCAATAAGCTGGCCAGAAATTACGTGGGGCAGTACACTTGTGTTGAACCTCAGGAGCGTAAGCTTTCACCTACCTGAGAGTAGGAGGCGTGACATGGATAGACAGTGCAACGGTCTTCTGCAAGGAAGATCGATCATGAACACATTTTGGATGCTGCAAGTATGTATCGTCTTGGCAGTCGGAGTGGGGCTCGTGTCGTGCACGGAAGTGCAGAAAGATCAGGGTATGGCCAAGCCAGCGTCGTTCAGTCAGCCATTGAGCCCCTGCCATCCGGCAGGAGTGTCCTCCACCGCAACGCCGGAGTTTTGTGTGAATGTGACGGAGATGCAACTGTTCAGCCATGATACACAAGCTGAGGTCAGTCTATCGCTCGTGAACCGAACTGGGCGCAGGCTCTTCATCACGTTGATCGGGCTTTCTTCTTTGACAGACAGCAGAGGGAGAAAGTGGAATACGGGCGATAGCAAAGGTCTTGGCGGCCCCAATAATCCAGTGCCGTTAGAGCCAGACGGAACAACGCGGGGAGCAATCTCGTTTCACCAAAATGGACCAGCTTCTGCAGACCTAACCTTTTCGCTGCGTGGAGAAATTGGGGTGATGACGATGGACACTCGGGGTCAAGTGGTCCCTGGTCAGATTGCAATAACACGCGGGATCAACCTCTCGGGGATTCGAGTCCAGCAACAGCCACCTCAGTCTACTGGCGCGACGGAAACGCACCCGGACACCAAACTAGCCCAATTGTCTTCTCGGGGTGCGAACCCTACGACCCCCCAGTCATCGGCTTCGTCGAAGCCGTCCGCACCCGGGGGAGTCGTGGGGGCGTCAGCCAGCAGGAAACCGAATGGCCAGAAGCCGGCATCGGTCAACGCAAGTCGTTCACCCGATCAACGGTCGAATCCCATCGATGCTCCGGCGGGCAATGCCGCGACAAGCAAAAGCGGATCGAAATCCGTCGGGAGCGGCGGGTCAGGCCCGGACGTGATCGGTTTGCGCATCGGCATGACGCCTGATCAGGCCAGAGAGAAGTTCAAATCGCATGGATTCGGATCATTGACCAAATCCCCGAATAGACCCTTTGACAGTTATGCTGAAGGCTCGAACATGCTGGCATTTAGTCTTCCCGGACAGGCTCCGCAGCCTGTGCCAAACACGAGTTATGTATCCCGGATATCCGGTGTGATCAATGACGTAAAATTTCCTGCAACCGAGAGCTCAGGCGAAGTACTGACCACCTTCTTTGGACCGATTCCTGGACAGGAGGGAATCGTGTTGCTCAATCGGACCGAGTATATTCCGGCCAGCAAGAAGCCGACGCTTAACGCCTTCGCGAAGATACTAGTGGAGAAATACGGGACTCCCACCGAGTTGCTACCGGATTCCCCCGGTACCTATCGATGGCGCTACGACAGCAATGGAACACTGCGTAAACCCGCTCCCGCATCTAGTTTCGCCGGCTGCCCCAGACTGAGACCGGGCGTCGTCGAATTCCAGCCCCTCGGGTCTCCCTTGATGATTCAAGAGTATAAACAGATGGCACCCGGGTGTGGTGCCATCTTCCTTGAGGTGGTCTTGGGGTTCGAGGGCTTTAACTATGCTGGGCCCGAGACGCTGATTAAAAATCACACCACTCACATGACGGGACTTGGTGCGACTATACGTGCGTTGGACGCGGCCAAAGGGATCGTCGATAAGGCTCAAGCAGAGGCGAGCGGAGCTGCGATCAAGAAGGGACAGCAGCAAAAGCCTGATCTTTAGGCGTTAGCACTGTGCGGAGAAAATGATGGTTCCGGCAGTGACCGGCCCCATGCGCGTACCACATCGAATGTCACCCATGCACAGCCACTAACCAGCACGTGCTTCAAGGTCAGCGAGCCAGAGGGCAATGAAGAGCGACGACCGCCCCACACGCGAGTGCATGTCCATCGAGTAAGCCACGGTCTCCAACATCTGGGAGATTGCGGCCATTGCAGAATGGCCCAAAGGGTATCCCTCCTCCGAAGTACTCCCTTCGGGTCTTTTGCCCCCCACTCCTTGTCGCTATTCTTCTCCCAGAGCGGACGTTCACAGGCTGAATGGCAAGGAGGCGTCATCATGACCACTCTACGCGCGTTTGTCGGAGCAAGCTTTCTGCTTGCCGTCATGGGATTCGTTGTTTTCGCCCCGCTTGGTTGGGCTATTTTCCTCGGTGTTGGCGCGGCCTACCCAGAGAAGCTCATCAAGAGCCGACCCTACCAGCGGAACGATGAGCTGGTGCAGAAGAAGATTCTTCCGCGAACCATGTATGAGCAGATTAGATACAAGATTGAGGCGACGCAAAAGTGAGATCAAGTGGGCCGGGGTGGATACAACTACCCCGACCAAGCGAGCTTCTATAGGAGCCGCCTTTATTGTCTCTTCATGAGTGCAGAGAACATTGACTGCGCCAACATTGACGGGAGAATCGGCGTCAGTGATGCTATGGTGACTTGCAGATCGACTCGAGGGCTGCCAATCTCGTCCGAAGAAAATTTCTGATATTGTTCCACTTCACATCTCCACTCACCATGCCTATCGGTGTTTGTGCATTTTGGAAGCGGCCCTTCGCAGTCGGCCCACCGATTTGAAGCAGAACGGCTCTTGTCTCGTCGGCCCACTTCCCCGATTCTTCACCCCATCTCGCTGTGAATTCATCTCTCCGATCAAGAAAGGTTCCATCCCTTCTGCTCTGCCAGTACTCATTGTCAATGCGTTCTCTCAGTGCATACCCCTGTTCAAGCTGCTTGGTGCATCGAGGGTCTGGTGGAGTTGCGGCTGCCTGCGTCTCGGTTGTTCCTGCGAGGGGAGGCTCGGCCTTTAATCGGGCTT
Organism: Nitrospiraceae bacterium; assembly: GCA_036380815.1. GTDB lineage: Bacteria > Nitrospirota > Nitrospiria > Nitrospirales > Nitrospiraceae > Palsa-1315. The sequence continues at coordinate 439 of DASVEA010000318.1, read as the reverse complement.
CCGTTCCTCTGGTGTGTTCTGGGGGCGGGTTCTCTGTGTGGGGTTTATCAACTTCTCCACTACCTTGGCGCATTGTCCGCTCATCAGTGGTGGGTGCCTTGGGTGGTGTGCTGCAGGCATTGAGAACTAGACAGAGGACAATACCAAGCAGTTTGTTCGCCGTTGACACCAACTCACCTCGTCGATCAACTTCAGAAGGATAGCGATTTCGACAACCACACGCAAGCTTCCGTGGAGACCGCCCGTATTCTTTGGTGCAAGCATCTCACGGGTGAAATCGGCACGCTGGGGCGTCGGTTGGTCGAGTTGGGATGGAGCCGAGACCAGCTCGCCTATGTGAAACAGGTGTTTAATGAGTCGATGGACACCGCGTCCGGAAATCCAGCCGCCGGCAAGGAAGAGGGCTGACGGCGTGAATGGACGAGCAGAGAAATGACCA
>DASVEA010000317.1:0-2022 GCA_036380815.1 Nitrospiraceae bacterium | reverse complement strand
TTGCCCTGCAAACCCTGAAATCCCATCTGCTCGATTTCCCTAATTTGAGTGTACTTTGCGAGAAATTGAAGGAGTGGGGCGCGCATGAATTGTCCGTCCGCGATGTTGAAATTAAAGATTCCAGAAAGATGCTTTCCGAAGGGATCTTCATTCAGAAAGCCATTTCCTGAGGTCATAAATGATCCCGTTCCTTTCAGACCAGCTTGCTGGTCGGGTTTCACTGCTTGCAAGATGGTTTCGATGCTCAACCCCTGGCCTTTGCCAGACCATGTGAGTTGCATTTGTCTGTCCTGCCGCGCGAGGGTCACCTGCGCATCCACCAGGCCACCAGCAATTCCCGTTGGTTCCAGTTTTGCCTCCAGCCGCTCTCCGGTTCCTTTCGCTATCAAACGCCCTGACCCGATCATCAGTGTGCCGTAAGAGACGGAGCCGATTGACAGCTCGGCATCGAGGCTCGTGAGAAGCGCTAGGGGAATGGTCTGATTCGTAACGGTTTGTGGTGTGAGTTCAGGTCCTGAGAACAAGGCTGCGTACCAGGCGGCGTCGAGCGAGGCGATGTCACCCCTGAGTTGCGCGCTTGGCCGCCCGGCAATCCTCACCATGCCGCTGGCAGTCACGCGATCAGAGCGCCCACCAGGACGGTCGGCGCTCACCGTCAGGACCGTTGCGCGGATCTCATCATTGTATCGGCTCAGGTTGTGCTCAATACGAAGGGTGGCCTCATTGGGCCCTCCGTCATTACCTTTGCGTGCGACGCGGATCGGTCCGAGTATTTCCTGACCGCGAGCTGTAAGACTCCCATGGGCGGGATCCTGAGCTATGGCGACATTGGCACTGACAAGTAAGGGGCCGTGCTCTCGACCCGGGAACACTCCGAATAGGTCCACGAGTGGCGCGGTATCCAAGTCTTTGGTCACGACGGTTATGGCGCCGCTTTGTTTGGACGCCGCGATCGGCCATGTTCCCGCAAGGGTTAGAGTTCCAGCTGCCTTTCCCTGGGACTCCAGGGTCATGCCAATCTTGTTAATCTCGATGCCCGTTCGGGCCACGTTCAGGTCTGCGGTTCCTTCCGTGAGAAGCGAATACGTGAGGAAATGACCCTGCAAGGGCTGGAACCGAAATTCACGAGCGTGAATCGTTGCCTGCGCTGAAAGGGGGTGCTGCAGTCCAGGACCTCTCAGGCGTCCTTCAGCCGACACACGACCTCCGGTGAACAATTTGCGTTGCCGTTCGTCGAGTAATCCGATCCGGTCGAGAAGGTCCGCCATATTGGCGGTTTTGAACGTGATTGCGAGATCCGTGGAACCGCCGTTGACATTGGTGTGACCGCTGAATCCCGCCTCCGCGATCAGCCTCGCTCCCGCCCGGGCTTCTACGTTCAGAGCTTCCACTCGAATACGAGAGAACTCAGTGATCGTGGCATTCGTTCTGCTTCGAAGGCCGAGGGGGGCGCCGATGTGTATGGCTCCCGCATCTAGACGCAGGTCTGCAACGTCGAGAGTACCGGTAACAGACAGGGTGCCTGTGTCTCCGTGCCATTGAGCGATCCAATGTCCGTCAATGCTGCCGGTTTTTACCCCGTCCAAAGCCGAGATTCTCCAGACCGCCAGTTGCGCTCTTAGCTGACCGACTCCAACATGGTGCGCCTCGACGGTGATGGTGGCGACTTGGCCATCCGGCGATGGAAGCGTCTTCCCATCTGTTTCCTTGTCCGGAAGGACGATGCGAACAGGTTTGTCCATTGTGGCAGTGATGACAGGCCGAGACTGCTCGAGTTCCTGCAAGATCCATTTGTCCAGACGAAGCACACCGGTCGCGCGGTCGAAGCTGCCGGATTCTGTCACGACCAGATCAAGGGGGGCAGTCGCTTGATGCATCTCGGGAAGCTGCAGACTGACTTGATTGCCATGGAGATCGATCTCCCAACTGAGAAGGTCTCCGGTCAGCTTGATCTCAGCCGTCCCGTTGATGAGGGCTCGGTCGATGCGTGCGTCGCTCCAGATAGCGAGCAGTGGATTGAAC
>DASVEA010000316.1:0-3145 GCA_036380815.1 Nitrospiraceae bacterium | reverse complement strand
CACTCCGGTGGTTCTAGAAGGGCCGGCAGACCGGGAGCCGGTTGAGCATCTTGTCCAGTTATGCGTGAACCCACCGATCGTCCTGAAGGGCCTCGATGTTCGTACCGTTGCCGGGGTGCTTGCTCAGGCACGGCTCTTTGTCGGGCAAGATTCGGGAGTCACGCATATGGCGGGGCTGATGGGGGTGCCTACGATTGCTCTATTTGGGCCGACTGATCCCGCTCGCTGGGCTCCCTGTGGCGCCCATGTTACCGTGATCCGGGGGGCACCCTGCCTCTGCCAATCTTGGGGCGACGTCAGCCGCTGCGAGGAAAAACCTTGTCTCGCAATGCCGCAGGACCATCTTGTGGCACTCTGTCTAGCCCACATGAATCGTGACGGTTCGTCGCGAAATCGCGCAATCGCCACGCGTGACAGGTGAGCGGCGAGCCCGCCTACCTGAACGCCGGGCCAACCGCGCCTAGGTGCGTCGCCACCTCGCTTGCGAGATCGAGCGCCCTTTGCATGATTGTGGCGCGAAGAGAGAATACTACATTGGATCCTGACCTCCGTCCCCGCGATTGCAACAGAAGCGCTCATGAATCACGCGGGCGTGCACACCTCAAGGAGGCAACGGTCCGGGAGAGAATCGCCTCCGGCTGTCTTGTCACTGACTATCCCGTATGCTACAGTGACCAGTTCATTTTTCCTTTCATTGGTAAGGACTTAGGAGTTATTTTTTGTCCAGCGGGGTCGTTCAGGAAAAGGTTACCAACGCGCTTATCGGAGCGCTCGACGGAGCCAAAAAGAAGGGCCAACTCAAGACGGAAACCTGGCCTCAACTGATTCTGGATGCTCCGAAACGGCCTGAATGGGGAGATTTAGCCTCAACGGTCGCCATGTCTCTCGCGGCGTCTGAGCAACGGGCGCCCCACGATATCGCCCAAATTATCGTCGACAATCTTTCTCAGGGCGAACAACTCTTCGACCGAGTCGAGATCGTCAGGCCGGGGTTCCTCAACCTCACGCTCAAGCCCGCCGTCTGGCAAGAAGTGCTTAGAGAAATCGAGATTGAAGGATCAGCCTACGGGCAAGACGAGATAGGGCAGCGACGTCGCGTCTTGGTGGAGTATGTGAGTGCGAATCCGACCGGCCCGTTGCATGTGGGACATGGACGTGGCGCGGCGGTCGGGCAGGCTGTCGCGAATATGCTCAAGGCGGTCGGGTATGACGTCGTGAGTGAGTACTATATCAACGACACCGGCCGGCAGATGAAATTGTTGGGGACCTCCGTCTATGCACGGTATGAGGAGTTGTCGAACCGGCCGGTAGAATTTCCGTCAGAGGGCTATCACGGAGCCTACATCACTGCCGTGGCCGAGCGAGTGAAGCAACAGTTCGGGCCCGAGCTGACCGGACATGCGGCCACAGAGGTCGAGGAGCGTTGTCGAACGTTCGCCTATCAGGAACTGCTGAGCCTGATTCGCGAGGATCTGAAATCCTTCGGGATCGAGTTCGAGTCGTGGTTCAGCGAGGCCTCTCTCGTGAACTCAGGGGCCATCCAACGGGTTTTGGATGAATTGAAATCGCAACATTTCCTGTTTGAGCAAGAAGGTGCCTGGTGGTTCCGATCCTCGGCATTCGGTGACGAGAAGGATCGTGTCGTGCGAAAACAGGACGGGGAGTACACCTATCTGGCTTCCGATATCGCCTACCACCAGGATAAGCTGCGGCGCGGATACGATCTGCTCATCGACGTCTGGGGCGCGGATCACCATGGCTATATTCCTCGTATGCAAGCGGTGGTGCAGGCCTATGGGTATCCGAAAGATCGCCTCCAGGTCGTGCTGGTCCAGATGGTGAATCTGTTGCGCGGCGGGGAAAAAGTGGAAATGTCGAAGCGGTCCGGCGAGTTCATCACGATGCGGGAAGTCATCGATGAAGTCGGGGCCGATGCGGCCAAGTTCTTTTTTTTGATGCGCGATTCCGACTCGCATCTGGACTTTGATTTGGAACTCGCCAAGCAACGGTCATCCGATAATCCCGTGTACTATGTGCAATATGCCCATGCCAGGATCGCCAGCCTCTGGCGAGTCGCGGCCGCACGAGGCATCGCCTGTCCCACGCCGAGCGAGACAGATTTGACGATATTGACGGACCCGGATGAATTGGGGCTGATTCGCAAGCTCTCCGCCTATCCCTCGGTCCTGCAGGGCAGTGCGATGGCCTATGAGCCTCACCGGATGACCTATTACCTCCAGCAATTGGCCGGGCTGCTGCATACGTTCTATAACAAGCACCGAATTCTGCCTCCAGCTGCGGATCGGGATCTATTGGCGATTCCGTCGGAGGGATTGGTCTCAGGCGAAGTGCTGCAGAAAGAGGGGCTGGCCCCCGAACGGACTGCGGCGAGATTGGCGCTGATGCGAGGAGTCCAGCAAGTTTTGAAGAATGGACTCGGTGTGCTCGGGATTTCCGCACCAGAGCAGATGTAGCCAACAAGAGGGACTGTGGATTTTTCAGTAGAGCAGGCGGATCGTGAGACGAACGCGCGCTTGGGGAGACTCAGCACCGCCCATGGCGAGATCGACACGCCGACCTTCATACCGGTTGGCACGTTGGGGCCGGTGAAGGGGATTGATCCAGCCGACTTAGAGCAGCTCGGTTTTCGTCTCATGCTGAACAACGCCTACCACCTCTATCTGCGGCCTGGATATAAGATTATAGCTGAGATGGGTGGATTGCATCGGTTCACCGGGTGGCCCGGGGCCATCTTGACGGACAGCGGAGGATTTCAGATTTTCAGTCTTGCCAAATTGTGCAAGGTGACGGACGAGGGCGTGAGCTTTCACTCGCATCTCGATGGGTCCACACATTTCATTACGCCGGAGACCGCCATTGAGATCGAGGAAGCGCTAGGGGCCGATATCATGATGGCGTTTGATCACTGTGTGGCCTTGCCGGCTGAGAGAGAGGTCGTGCGCGATGCCGTGCGACGGACCACTCTCTGGGCACAACGCTGTCAGGCCAGCCGGCGTCGCACGGATCAAGCCCTCTTTGGGATCGTGCAAGGCGGCTTGGATGTGGATCTCCGCCTGACATCGGCGCGTGACCTCGTCGGGCTTGGCTTTGATGGCTACGCGGTCGGTGGGCTCTCGGTGGGAGA
>DASVEA010000315.1:0-4218 GCA_036380815.1 Nitrospiraceae bacterium | reverse complement strand
GCGGACAATCAAAGTTCTCGTGCCGACATAGTTTTTCCATGGATCGTTAGCTCATGCGACTGTCGAAAGAACGAATTCGTCACATCTCGGAGTCGCTTGCCACCAGGCTGCAGCAGGAGGGGCAGGTGGCGATTGTCGGGGATCGCAAATCGTTCGTCGAGCAGATCGATCATGCCATTCTCGAGGAACTGTCGGTCGAAGACCGCCTGAACGCCGAAGTGCGGCAGCTGTTGAAAACCTACGAGCAAGACATCGAGCGGGGACACGTGGACTTTCAACGGATGTTCACGATGGTGAAGAGCAAGTTGGCGCGGGAGCGGGGCATCATTCTTTAAACTGGTGAAGGGTAAGGTGTGAGGGATAAAGGGTGTGAGATAGATGGGCCGTCTATTCGGGAACCCCTTACCCCTAACCCTTCACCCCTGACGAGTGCCGTATGTTGAGCGAAGACAAAATCAGCCATCTCTCCCACATCATTCTTCAGGTGGTCAAGAAAAGCCCGCTGGTGACGGTACAGGCCGACGAGGGGCGGGTCCTGAAAGAGATCAAGCGGGTGCTCGCATCAGAACTGGCGCAAGAAGAAGATATCGATCAAAAGGTCAAGGCAAAGTTGGCCTCCTATTCGCGCGGGATCGTCGAGGGCAGTGCGGAGTGGGACGTGCTCTATCGGAAAGCATTCGAGGAAGAGTCGAGGAAACATGCGAAAGCATGAGGTGCCGATGGAACATGGAGGGGCGATGAAATACCTGTTCATGCTCGGAATGATCCTCTTGCTCGTCGGGGCAGTCGCCTGTTCCAAGAGCAGGGCGAAGCCGTTAATCCCGCTGGCGCTCGAGCCCGGAGTGAAGCCGCAAGCGGTGACTCTGACTGAACAGGGAACGCAGGCCTATCAAGCGAAGCAGTTCGACGACGCGAAGAATTATTTTTCCCAAGCGGTGGCCGCGGCTCCTGAATCGGGGCCCGCGCACTATAACCATGCCTTGGCCTTGAATGCTGTGGGCGACACGGAGCAAGCGCGCCAACAGTTTATGGAAGCGGCCAACCTGGCTCCGGGAGACAAAGTGATCTGGGACTCGCCCGCGCTTAGTCCCTACGGCAACCCGGAGGCTCCTAAAAAGAAATCACTGCTTCCAGGTGGGCCTCGCATGCCGGGCGCTGGCGGTGGGCCGCGATAATAACCGGAGAAGGAGTGCGCTGTGATGGCAAAGGAACTCAACATCGGTGATAAGGCTCCCGCCCTGTCACTTCCCGATCAATCGGGAGAACCGATCAGTCTTAAAGACTTCATGGGCAAGCAGGTGGTCCTCTATTTTTACCCCAAAGACGATACCCCTGGCTGTACCAAGGAATCGTGCGACTTTCGCGATGCCATCACGCCGATCAAGATGGCGGGGGCTGTGATTCTCGGTGTGAGCCTGGACGACAAGGAGTCTCACCAAAAATTCATCAGGAAGTTCGACCTGCCCTTCACGCTGCTGAGTGATGAAGAGGCAGCCATCTCGAAAGCCTACGGCTGTTATAAAGAGAAAAATATGTACGGCAGAAAGTATTGGGGCATCGAACGCAGTACCTTTGTGGTCGACCAGTCCGGCAAGTTGAAGGCGATCTTCCGCAAGGTCAAGGTCGACGGTCACGCGGATGAGGTGCTTGCTGCCCTGAAAGCCTAACCTTTCCTCAGGATGCAGAAAAAGCCCGCCAGCGTCGTTCTCGCCTCGAAAGCATCCTCAACGTAGCCCAGAGGCTACGCCTCCGGTGCTTTCTTCGGCTGCGGCCTTGCTGGACGGACTTTTTGAGCATCCTGCTCGGTATTTTCCTTCTGTTCTTATACGGTTGTGCGGCCTATGAGTGACCCCTTCCGTAGAGTCGGTCTCTTCACCATCCTCCTCTTTTTCACTACGACAACAATCCTTTTTGCGGCGGAGAAGATTTCCGGAACCTTGACGGTTCACGATAGCCTCACCTCGCCCAACCAGCCGGCCACTATTGAAGCGACACTCACAGGGAAAAGCCTTCTGATGGAGACCGGTCTTGGAGGAGAACCCATCGAGCTTCTCGTCGCCGGCAAGGTCGTCGCAACCGCGATGACCGGTGGTGACGGGCGGGCCTTTTTGTCGTATACCCCGAAGACCAAAGGGTCGGCCCCTTTCACCGTACGCGTCGGAGCCTCTCCGAGAGTCGGCGTGGTCGAAGCTGGTGCGAATCTGGCCGTGTGGGAACATCGCAGCCCGATCCTGGCGGTGGAAATGGCATCGCTCATGGAAGACATAGTCGGACAGGGGCCGACCCTGACCTGGCCTGGGAAAGAGGCGGAAGGCAGACGCCCGATGCCCGGTGCTGCTGAGGAACTCGGCAAGCTCACGCAGTTCTACTACAACGTACTCTATGTGGTGACGCTGGATAAGGCGATGGGTACTGACGATCAGGTGAACGCGCAAGCCAGACAATGGCTCAAGGATCAGAAGTTTCCGGTCGGGCATATTCTTGTGCTGCCGTCCGATCCGGAGGCGTTCGGGGTGAAACTCGATGAAATGCATGCCGTCGGGTGGAAGACGCTCAAAATAGGTGTGGGGCGCACGAAGGCTTTCGCTGAAGCATTTCTGCAGCGACGCCTCGACGCCGTGATGGTGCCTGAACCAGCCAAGGGGGAGGCGCCACGCAAAGCGAAGGTGGCGAAGGAGTGGAAAGAGGTGCGCAAAAGAATGTAGCGGGTAACCGGTTGCCCTTCTTGCTCGCGCTACGCGCGGCCTCAGAAGGCCCTCGTTGGACGCGCGCAGTAAAGGGCAACCCGTTCACCCGCCTTCGCGGCGTCCTAGCATGCTTGGCGACATGCTGATACAAGAGAAGATTGACGAAGCCCAGCGACTCATCTCCGAACAGCGGCTGCGCGTTGGCTTGAGCATTCTGACGCTGTCGCTCCTCTCCGCCGCACTGGTTTCAAGAATCGTTAGCTGATAGTCGTGCCGACTGCCGCAGAACTTCGTCTTGTCAATGTGTTCGAAACGGGATATTCTTTCCTGTTACTCGGAGTGTATCCTCCTCAGATATTGGACGAACCGAAATGGGCAGGCCGGTAGTCGCCATCACGCAAAACTGTGTCGTGCTGTCCAGCAACTATAAGGAGTATGTGACATGGCTATGAACGATGAGCAACTCGATGCCGAGATCATGAAGCTTGACTTGGATGCGAGGGCGCGTCTTGCGGAGAAGCTCATCTTGAGCTTGGACGTTCCCTCGGATAAAGAAAATCTACACTTGTGGATTGTTGAAGCGGAACGAAGGCTCAGAGACTTGCGTGAGGGACGAGCCAAAGAGATTCCCGCTGAGGAGATGTTCCGCCGAGCTCGGCAAGCAATCTCATGAGGACAGTGACCTTTCATGAGGAGGCCAGTGCCGAGGTCAACGAGGCAGCAAAATACTACGAAGAAAGAGTGCCTGGGCTTGGTTTGTTGTTTCTTGTCGCACTCGAAGAGGCGGTTGAGAAAGTTCTGGCTAATCCTGAGGCATTCCAACTTGTCGGCGGTGAGACCAGGCACAACCTCATCAGGCGCTTCCCCCTACAACCTCCTGTATATCATCGAGTCGGACCGGATTCGTGTTCTTGCGGTCGCGCATCATAAACGTCGGCCTGGATATTGGAGGAACCGTTTGTAAAGGGCTGGTATCGCCTTCCATTCCCCCTTCCTAATCCTTTAATATAGGCCTCAGTTGTCCATCTAATTGAGGCTCTTCCCGATGCGGGCGAAGACTAGTTTTTCTTGCCAATCTTGCGGCCATCAGTCGCCACGGTGGCTTGGTCGCTGCCCCGATTGCGGCGGCTGGAACACCATGAAAGAGGAACGGCAGGCGCCGACCGGCAAGGGGCGCCCTGCTGCGATGAAGACGGCGCAGGCCAAGGCCACGGCGATTGCCGACATCGAAGTGGTGGGTGAGGACCGGCGGCTGACGCAGATCGGCGAGTTCGACCGGGTGCTTGGAGGCGGAGTCATTCCCGGTTCGGTCATCCTGATTGGCGGCGATCCCGGAATTGGGAAGACCACCCTGTTACTCCAGGCGCTCCCGCGCCTGTCCTCCAAGGAAGAACCGGTGTTGTATGTTTCCGGCGAGGAATCTCCAAGGCAGATCAAGATGCGGGGGCAGCGGCTCGGCATTGAGCATCCGAATCTTTTAATCCTGGCGGAAACCTCCCTCGAACAGATTCTCAAAGCCGTGCAAGAGATC
>DASVEA010000314.1:0-3641 GCA_036380815.1 Nitrospiraceae bacterium | reverse complement strand
GCCCAACGCCAACGAAATACCGCCGAGCGAGGTGAGCCACGCGATGCCGAGACAGGAGACGATGATCGTCAGAAAGAACAGCTCGCGGCTGCGGCTGCGGACGATATGTCCCAACAGCATGGGAACCAGATACCATGCGGCTGCAATGACGAGCGCGACGACAAGAACCGACTTCCCCAAGGCAAGGAGGATCGCCAACCCGCCTCCTTCTGATTGGCTGGCAAGAATCGGCGTCAGCAGCATCATGGGCACAACGGCCAAATCCTGAAAGATGAGAATGCCGATCGTGGCTCGGCCATGGATCGAGTCACTGTCCCCTCGTTCAGCCAAGGTCTTCAACACGATCGCCGTACTGCTCAGGGAAAAGAGAAATCCCCAGAACACCCCCTGTTGCCAGGATAGTCCGATGAGCATCGCCCCGAGCCATGCGATCACCAGCACACCTCCGACCTGGAGCGGTGCGGCCAAGAGCATGAGACGGCGCATGGAAGCCAATTGCACCAACGAAAATTCGATGCCGATGGTGAAGAGGAGCAGGACGATCCCGATCTCCGCCAACACTTGGACCGTGCCGATGTCCGAAATGAGGTTCAACCCGTGGGGACCGATGAGTGCGCCGGCAACCAAGAATCCCGCGATCGAGGGAAGCCGGACCTTGTGGAATACGAAGACGACGGCGATCGACACCGTGAAGATCACGAGCAGATTTGCGAGCACGCCGTAGTCAGTCATGAGAGAAGTCGGTCAGGAGTGAGGGACAAGGCAAGGGAAATTCTTCGAACATTTCCCGCCTCACGTTTCACGGTTCCTAGGAGTGATGCGAGAACGCCGCTGGCAGACTTTTTCAACATCCTGTTAAGGCGGAGAATACCCCAGCAGCAAGAAGGGAACAAGGCAAAGCTGCTTGTTCAACGGAAGCCGTTTCGCTACGGTGGCTTCACGAGACGAACGAGCAAGGCAGACCATGATCCGCGCCATTATTTCCGACTTCAACGGCACCATCGCCGACGACGAGACGCCGAATCTACATTGCATCCAGCAGGCGTTGGCCGAGCACGGCCAGTCGAATTTAGAAGGCGTGGGCCCCGAATCGATTGAGGCATTAATCTTGTCTAATCGGCCAGCTGAGCCATCTGGCCAGGTCCCCCGTCGGTAGCAAGACCCCCCTCGAAAGATGAATAGACAGCTTCGGCTCCGGCGGAATAGCTTGTCAACAACATGGGTGAGTACAATGAAGAAAGATGAACGATGATGCAAACCCTGTCTGTTCCACCGTCTCAGGGGAGGTGTTCTATGCGATCCGCCCATATGCTCGTGATCGCGGCGACGATATTCACCCTGTCCTCAACGTCGGCATTCTCCGATACCACGATCAAGTTCGACCCGTTCCTGATGCGGGAATGCCCCCAAGCCGATGGGAGCGCCCTCTACACCAACAAGGATTTGCCGGGCTGCAAACTGATGACGCTGAAAGAACTGTCGGTCGTGCCCTCGCTGGATAACATGCCAACTTATCACCCCACCGTGGCCACGGCTCCTCATTACGATATTCCTCCGTACCCCGACCGCACTCAGACCGGTATGACCGGCGGAGGGCAGACCGTCCCCGATTGGGCTAAAGATTGGCACGCCAGTATCGCTTCGTCCGGCTCCGTTCAAGCTGAAGTCTGCTCCATGTATGGAGAGTGGCTCCACCTCAATCAGAAAACCCGTGGCGGGTTCTTTTACGGAACAGATCCCTCGTATGGCGGAGATCTTTCGGGGAGAAATCAGCGGGGTCCGAGCTATTCGTTCTACGACAACGCGCGTTTCGTGACTCTATCGAGATTGTTTGGGCCGGGATTTGTGCCGATCGGCTGTCAGTAACGAGTCAGTCGAGGGAGAGATATCGAGGGGTGCCAGGCTGTCCGAAGGGCTTGGCACCCTTCATTTTTTGTAGAACTCTCGATACCACTGCACAAAATGGGGAATCCCCACCTCGATGGGCGTCATCGGCTTGAACCCGACGTCCCGCGTGAGGTCCTCGATGTCTGCATACGTCGCCGGCACATCGCCCGGCTGAATCGGCAGCAGCTTCTTCACCGCTTTCTTTCCTAACGCGTTCTCCAAGACCTCGATAAAGCGCAACAGTTCGACTGGCTGATGATTACCGATATTGTAGATCCGGGCCGGCGCTGAGCTGGTCCCTGGATCAGGTCTCTCACCGGACCAGGCATGGTTCGGCGTGGCCGGATGATCGAGAGTCCGAATCACTCCTTCAACGATGTCATCGATATAGGTAAAATCGCGCTGCATCTTTCCGTGGTTGTAGACCTCGATCGGTTTTCCTTCCAAAATCGCCTTCGTGAAGATGAAGAGGGCCATATCGGGCCTCCCCCAGGGCCCATAGACCGTGAAAAACCGCAGACCCGTGCAAGGAATCCGATAGAGATGCGCATAGCAATGGGCCATGAGCTCATTGGCCTTCTTGCTGGCCGCATAGAGCGAGACCGGATGATCGACGTTGTCATGAATCGAGAACGGCATCTGGGTATTGCCGCCGTAGACGGAACTCGATGAGGCATAGACGAGGTGCTTGACTTTCGCGTGTCGGCAGCCTTCCAATATGTTCATAAACCCTTCGATGTTACTGTCCGTATAGGCATGCGGGTTCACGAGTGAATAGCGCACACCCGCTTGCGCCGCCAGATGAACCACCTTCGCAATCGGCTGATTGGCAAAGAGCCGGCGCATTTTCACCCGGTCGGCCAGATCGATTTTGGTGAAGGTAAACTGCTTGAAGGGTTTCAGCTTCGCCAGCCTCGCCTTCTTCAGTCGCACGTCGTAGTAGTCGTTGACGTTATCGAGTCCGATCACCCGCTCGCCTCGCTCCAGCATCCTGGCCGCTGTATGAAAGCCGATGAATCCGGCGACACCGGTCACGAGGATCGGAGCGTGCTGCGTTTTGCGCGTGGTCATAGTCGGTCCTTGTCGATTTAACGAGATGGTGTGGTGCGGCTACTGGCGTTCATAATCGGAGGATCGCCGTGGTCAAGCCGGTAGAGCGACAGGGGCGTCAGGGCTTCCCCGGTCGTCAGCGGTTCCACCATCCCGTCGGTTGTGCGGCGAAACAGATCCAACGCATGACCGTAATGATACCCGCATCCATGCTTGACGAGAAGTTCTTTGAGAGTTTCCGGCCGTTCCCAGTGGGCTGTCAGCAGCGCTGTGCGGGCGGGATTCCGTTGGCTGAACATGAACGAGAGATGGTCCGGATACCAATCTGCGCCGCCGGTGGCATACGACACGAAAAGCTTGGCCTGCGCCGCCGCACACAGATCGGCAAGATACGCATTCGTAAGATAGCCGTTTTCTCCCACGTCGAGCCATTTCCCAGGATGAGACAAGGGTGCGTGGGCCGCATGGCCACGGATTTCGAGCAGTTGTTGTTGCGAGGCAAACACCAGCGGGATTGGCCCATGCTTCTGCGCGAGTGACTGGATCACTCCGTCCTTGAGGGGGGACTGGCCGCTATTCGTCGGCCCGCTGTCCGCATGCACGAGCACGTTATAGCCGCGATCGGCTATGAGATAGCAGTTGCGCGGCATCTCCAGATCGCAGGGATCTTCGCCGTAGAACGGCACGGAGTACACGGCTCCTCC
>DASVEA010000313.1:0-4119 GCA_036380815.1 Nitrospiraceae bacterium | reverse complement strand
TCAGCCGAACCAGGATCAAAGGACAAAAGGTGGCAGTGAGATTATTTCTGGAGCAGCCAAGAGGGGGGAGGTAGCTGAGAGTCCCCTTTGCTCGCGCAACGCGCGGTCTGAGAAGGCCCTCGTTGGACGCGCGCAGTGTGGGGATCCCTCAGCCACCTCCTGGAGTAAACGAGCGAGCTTGGAAGGATTATTGATAGAGAATGTGCATCGTTCGATGCGCGCATTAAAGGACCGCCCTGGCTATGCCCTCTTGTTGAGGGAGAAAGACGCAATCCTGGAAGAAGCATGAGATGGCAGGCTAGAAGGTCTTCTGTGCTCGCGCAACGCGCTCGGTGAAGGGGAGGAATGACACCCATGCAGGTCCCTTGCTCCTGGAGCGCGCACGATCCGATGTGCTCGCTCGACGACCGCAGTGGAACCAACACGCGTGCCATTCCAAGAGAGAGAAGCAAGCGAACTTGAATAGATTATCTAACAACTTGATGGCTGGGCGGGCATCTGGCTCATCGAAGAACGATCAGATCACTACAAAGGTATTGTCCAGTTAGCTTTCTAGTGCTTCGACTTCCTCACGCAACTGAAACTTGAGGGAGGCATATTCTTTCATGCAGTAGGCGAGCAGCCGTTCGGAGCCGAAGAGCATGACCATACGGCCATTCCGGTCTACGAGCCTGCGCGTGTCCTGCGGCCAGTAAATGCGGGCGATCACGTCGGGATCGCCGCTCACCCAGCGGGCTAGGACAAAGGGCATCCGCTCGACGATGGTCTTGACCCCATACTCGCTCTCGAGGCGCGAGGCGACGACATCAAATTGGAGTTCTCCCACGGCGGCCAAGACCGGCTCCCGGCGCACATGATCGGGTGAATACAACACCTGCATCACTCCTTCTTCTTCGAGCTGCTGGAGTCCCTTCTGGAACTGCTTCTGCTTGGTGAGGTCCTGGCTTCGAAGCACGCCAAAGCACTCCGGGGGAAATTGCGGAATTGCATCGAAGGCGAGAGGACTGCCGGAGCAGAGCGTGTCTCCGATAGCGAAGAGGCCGGGGTTCACCAGCCCCACGACGTCGCCTGGGTAGGCCTCCTCGATCGTCTCCCGGTCACGGCCGAAGAGCCGGTGCGGTCGCGTCATCCGGATCTTGCGGTCCAGCCGCGCATGATAGACCATCATGTCCTTTTCGAAGCGGCCCGATACAATACGCAAAAACGCCATCCGATCACGATGTTGCGGGTCCATGTTTGCCTGAATTTTGAACACAAAGCCGGAGAACTTGTCGTCCGTCGGGTGCATGAGCCCCTGCGTGCTCATGCGAGGGCCAGGTGGGGGCGCAAGCTGAAGGAAACCATTCAGAAAGGGCTCGACGCCGAAGTTCGTGAGGGCGCTCCCGAAGAAGACCGGCGTGAGTTGGCCGGCGAGAAAGCGGTCGCGGTCGAACTTCGTGCCGGCGCCGGTCAGCAGGGCAATTTCTTCTTGCAGTGGACCATAGGCCTCTCCGAGCGTCTCCGCCAAGCTCGGGTGGGGGAAGGTCTCCACCCTCATCGGTGCCCGGCGCTGGTTATGCAGCGTCCGTTGGAAGAACAGCACTTGGGGGTCCTGAAGATCGTACAGCCCCTGAAATCCGGACCCTTCCCCGATGGGCCAATTGAACGGGACCGCCGTCATGCCTAAAGTCTGCTCAATCTCCTCGAGCAGTTCGTATGGGTGGCGCCCCGGCAGATCCATTTTATTGATAAAGGTCATGATGGGGATGTTGCGTTTACGACAGACGGCGAAGAGTTTCTTGGTCTGCGGCTCGATGCCTTTGGCGCAGTCGAGGACCATGACCGCGCTATCCACCGCCATGAGGGTGCGGTAGGTGTCTTCGCTGAAGTCTTGGTGGCCTGGCGTGTCGAGCAGATTCACCCGCACACCGTGATAATCGAACTGGAGCGCGGTGGATGTAATCGAAATCCCGCGCGCTTGCTCCAGCTCCATCCAGTCTGACTTCGCCGCCCGCTGATGCGAGCGCGCCTGCACCGCACCGGCCAGGTGCACTGCGCCTGCGTATAAGAGGAGCTTCTCAGTCAGCGTAGTTTTACCCGCGTCCGGATGCGAAATAATGGCAAACGTGCGCCGCCGGGCCACTTCTCGTGCCAATTCACCGGACAACGACTTCTCAATCGGCAATGACATAGACGTTCCTTCACTTGTACAGGGACGCAGTTGAGGTATTGAAGATATGTTTTAACACCTGGCAGAGGAGAAAACTACGGGTAACCTGGTCGTCCTCCTGCTCGCGCAACGCGCACGATAGGAATGTGCTCGTTCGACGCGCGCAATCGAGGATCGACCAGGTTACCCTTGAAAATGGAGTACAGGAGTAGGGGAGAGGAGCCTGTTGGTCTCCTGTGCTCGCGCAACGCGCGGCTTCAGAAAGCCCTCATTGGACGCGCCCCGCGTTCTTCGTAAAGCATATCTCGCATGCGATGACACAGACACACACTCTTTTCGCCCTGTGCTACACGCGGAAGAGCAACGGACCAGCAATTGCCGCAGAAGTGTTCGTGAATAATGTAAGCTAGGTGCCCAGGATGACATTGGACTGAATATTCTATGACTGACCAGGCAAACGAAAGAGCAGGCAACCAGGGACCGGCGTTTTTTTCTTACGGATTCCGACCGTTCTTTCTAGGTGCGGCGGTGTTTGCCGGTGTGGCGGTTCCTGCCTGGATCTTGCTGATCACCGAAGTGGGCGACTCGGAATTCTTCTCTGCCGCTCGGCAGTGGCATGTGCATGAAATGGTCTTTGGCTTTCTGCCCGCGGTGATCACCGGTTTCCTGCTCACGGCGATTCCCAACTGGACCGGCCGTACGCCCATCAGAGGGCGCGAGCTAATGCTGTTATGTACCTTGTGGTTGGCCGGACGCCTGGCCATGGCCATCCCGTTTCTCACGCCTCTCCTGTCTGCCTTCGTGGATGCGGCTTTTCTGGTCACAGCCGCAGGGCTGATCTGGCGAGAAATTGCAGCAGGGAAGAGCTGGTCCCATGCGCCGATCGGAGCTCTGATCAGTATGCATGCTGGCGCGAACATCTTGTTCCATGTGCAGGTGCTGAGCGGTGCAGCGACGGACTTTCCCGAGCGAATGGCTCTCGCGCTGGTCATGGTGCTGCTGGCACTCATCGGTGGACGCGTCATCCCCAACTTTACCCGCGCTTTCCTGGCCGACCAGGGCATGTCCGAACAGCCTGCGCTCTTTTCTCGTTTCGATGGCGGGGCGGTGGTGCTGGTAGGAATGGCCACTGTCGCCTGGACTGTTCAGCCGCATGCCATGGTGACAGGCTGGATGTTAGTGGGTGCAGGCGTAGCCAATCTCGGCCGCTTGTTGCGCTGGTATGGCTGGGTCACGTGGCGGGAACCGTTGGTGCTGACCCTGCATCTGGGCTATGGGTGGCTGGCGTTGTCGCTGCTGGTTTTGGGAGGCGCGGTCCTCGGGTGGGGTCTGCCGACGGCGGATGCGCTGCACGCGTTTACCACTGGCGCCGTGGGTGTGATGACTCTGGGAGTGATGACCCGAGCCAGCCTGGGCCATACGGGACGACCCAAACACGCAGGTCCCCTGACAATCTGCATCTATATAATGGTCAACGTGGGTGCGTTGCTGCGGGTATTCGGGCCGTCCTTTGATCTTCCGACGAATCTCGTTTTTGGATTAGCGGCGATGAGCTGGAGTGGCGCCTATTTGCTGTTCGCCCTGGTCTATGGCCCATTCCTCCTTGGCCCAAGCGTCGACGAATGACGGCATGGTGCGGAGGGCTCACCCACCCCGCCTCCGTTTCGTCTCCGAGTTCCCCTCTGAAGGAGTTGACGCCATCTGCAGAACGACTTAGCCTGTCTTTGGCTTTTGAACCGCAGGAGGAGGAATCCACCATGGGACTTCAACCGTTACAGTATTGGGCACTGATCGAGCCGACTTGTCCGCGAGTCCGACGTCCCGGGCTTGGTGGGGTAAGAAGGTCGTTTGGTTTCCCACTTGATTGAGCACCTCATAGAGGGATGCTGTTCTAGGCCGAGGGGCTGTCCCGCCGCGAGGGTGTCGCGCGCTCATCGTGTACAATCGTTATAGACCATAGTTCTTCTTCC
>DASVEA010000312.1:0-2430 GCA_036380815.1 Nitrospiraceae bacterium | reverse complement strand
TTGACGAATGAACTCAGGATTCATCGCCCCACGATATACCCAGTTGGTGATGGGGCGATAGTTCTCACCCGTCCGCTCGGACGCGGATGGGCCCACACCCAGATCCTCTGACACGTCATCGTCCTGATCGGCCCGGATCATCGCCCCCTTCGGCGCCAACAGCTCTTCGAGCCGTATGTAGAGCGCATGGGCTACGCGCACGGCCTCTTCCGCCGTCGCCGTTGGAGCCAGAATAACCTGGCACATCGGCCAGAGTATGGCGATCTCGGCCTTGATGGCCCTGTGAATTGCGACAGGCTGCGACGCACCGGTCGACAGCTGGAGCAGTTGATCGACGACGAGTTCTTTGACAGTCAGCCCATGTGTCAGCGACCGCGTCGTGACTGCCTCCCGCGCGAACCGCTGTAGATCGCGTTGGAGACCCGGGTACTCCCGCTGCAGCAGAAACTCCACCCGCGCATCCTCCACCAGCATCCACAAGTCCTGGATTAGTCCCCGATGAGGATACAGACGAAATAGCGCCGCCAAGGTGTCCGGCGCAGCCTGCTTCATCAGGCCATATTTCTGTCGCACAGCCATGACCAAGTCCGCGAGCGGCTCAAGGGTTAACCGGTACGTCCCAAACTCAAGGTGCCCCGCTTCATGAGCCGCCATCACCAAATACAAGCGCGTATTCTCCTCGGCAGTGGGATAACGACGGAGGAGCGCCGGCAGCGAGATGATGCGCCCGTCCCGACTCACCGTAGCCCGCACAGACATGTCCTGACGTAGCGATTCGGGAAGCGCCTGAATCGCCAGATCCGTTCCACAGAGCCCTTGCACGAAGAGCTTCACGGTACGGGCCACTTGCCGAAGCGGCACACCGCTTAATGCCGCTTCCACCGACGTCAGCGCCTGTTGAGACTCCAGGGCAAAATAGGCTCTGGCTCCTTCGACACTGTACGCCATGACTTCCATGCCAGTTGTGAACCAGGCCTCGAAGCGAGCCGTGGACTCAACAGACTCGCCGATCACGCTCACCAGTTCCGGTGCGCGCCTCAAATAGGCCAGCGCCGTGTCCGCGTCACGCTCTGCAACCAAGGCCCCGTACTGCAATACTTTGAGCCGCCATCCCTCATTCGGCACGGCACGCAACAGACGTGGCGATTCCGATAACCAGGCAATGCCCGCCCCAGGATCACGCTCAGCCAGCAACGACCCAACCGTGACGACCTTGGCCCGTACCGACAGGTCTTCGAGGTCGCCGAGGATAAGCGGACTGGTGCGGAGGAATTCGATGGTCCCGAAATAGTCCGTTTTGCCGAAACTATTCTGGGAAATGAGTTTCAGTCCGAACATCGTCCAGGCTCTGGCGTCCTGGATCGGCAACACGCGGGCAACTGCGGGAATCTGCCGGATGTACTCCAGCGCAACGACAAAATCGACTGGCGTCAGTTCGAACCCGATCTCTAACCAGGCCCCCAGCTGATCCGGCGAGATGACCGTCACCACGTCCGGTGCCACGCGGAGAAATTCCAGCGCGACATTCGCATCCTGCTCGGCCAGCTCCAGGGCGGTTTTCAGCACCAATGAGCGAACCGAGGGTTGCTCGATCAGACCCAGAACCAGCGGGCTATCCTTGAAAAACTTCAATCCGATCGCACCGGACGATTCGGCTAACGCAATCCCAAGATCCAGCCAGGCTACCGCATCGCTGAGCCGACCTCGCTGTTGCAAATCAAGGAACGATTCGATTGCGGCACGAGCGACCTTCGGCGATACCTCATGCAACTCGTCCAGCAAGAGCAAGACACCTTCCACCTGGTTCGATTTCGCGGTGGAGTCGACGAGACAAGAAACCAGATGCTGAGCCGTGGCCGGCCCCAACTCCTCCGCCAGTTTGGCAATCAATTGCTTATGGGTATCTGGTGTCTCCATCCTCGATCCAATCCTAATGAATTTGCAGGAAGCGTAGCCCACATCATTCATGACGGTTTGTTGCGAAATCGCAGAGCCGCATTGCGAGACCGGCGCGCGAGTCCTGAGGCCCCGATGCGTACTCGTGCAGTACGTTGAGGGTCCGAGGGGCGAGCCCGCCGGCCGAAGGCCCGTCGTAGCAGCGGATCGGCGATTGCAGCAGAAGCGGTCATGAATGCTGCGGGCTAGATTGTAAAGGACGCCCTGGCGCTTGTAAACTGTGCGCTGACGCGCAGGCGAGGGGCTAGAGGCACGAGGCTAGAGATTCGAAGTTGCCATCCTTCCCCACTCGCCTCGTGCCTCGTGCCCCTCGCCTATTAAGGAGTTGCGATGGCTGAGCCCAAGCAAGAGAGTCTCGACAAAATGTGGAAGTTTGTAAAGGGATTCGCGGAGAAGAGCGGGACGACTATGCATCCTACGCCCGAAGTCACAGAAGCCGTGGTCAAAGGCCTCGCGCTGCACATGGACGAGCTG
>DASVEA010000311.1:0-7671 GCA_036380815.1 Nitrospiraceae bacterium | reverse complement strand
GTCGTCTTCTTCGACTTAAAGAGATCGGTGAGGACTCCGAGTCGCGGATCCGGCACCAGGGCGATGCCGGTATTGGGATCAACGGTCGCGAAGGGATAGTTGGCTGCCAACGCGCCGCTACCCGTGAGCGCATTGAAGACGGTGGTCTTCCCCACGTTCGGGAGTCCGATCATGCCGCAACAGAGTCCCATAGATCTAAACCAATTATGAATTATAAATGTGAAATGAAAAATGGCCGTCTAATGTATGAGAGCCATTCATAATTCCTCATTGTCGCTGTTCTGCTCCCGCACATTGAACTCGTTCATTGCCACCGCTACTCCTCGATGAATCAAACATTCCAACGCATCGACGGCGCGATCGAGACAGGGAATCAACACCTCGATCTCTTCTCTCGTGAATGCCTGCAACACATAGTCCGCCGAATCTTGACACGGTGCCGGTCGGCCGATTCCGATCTTGACCCGCACAAATTGGGCCGTTCCGATCGTGTCAATGACCGACTTGATCCCGTTATGTCCCCCATGCCCACCGGCTTGTTTGATCCGGAGACGCCCCAGATCAAGATCGAGATCGTCGTGGACGAGGATCAGATCGTCGGCGGTCAGCGAAGACTCACGCAGGAGGCCTTGGAGCGGAGGCCCAGTGATGTTCATCCAGTCGAGGGTGCCGGCGAGTTCGAGGAGTTCCGAGCCAAGCCGTCCCGATCCACGATGAGCCATTCCGCGCTTGGCGAGCTGGATGGACCACCGAGCTGCGGCCCGCTCGATGACCCTCATGCCGACGTTGTGGCGGGTTTGGGCATAGACAGCGCCCGGGTTGCCCAGCCCGATAATGAGGCGCAACGTTACTTCTTCTTTTCGGTTTCTTTCTTCTCAGCTTTTGGCGCGACAGCGCCTTTCTTCTCGCCACCTTTCGCATCAGCAGCAACAGCAGTCGCACCGGCTTTCTTCTCGCCGCCTTTCGCATCAGCAGCAGCCACACCGGCTTTCGCCGCTTCGCCTCCCTCAGCGGCTTCACCCGCCACCTTCCCCTTCGTGGCTACCTCAGGCTCTTTCGCACCCTCAGGCCCGGCTGCGCCGCTCACTAAGAGCGATTCGAGTTTGGCTTCCGTCATCGGTGCCGCCACACTCACGACCATCTGCTCAGGATCGTCGAGATAACGGATTCCTTCGCGCGCAGCTATGTCTTTCAGATGGAGACCTTGCGCGATGGCGAGCCCCGAGGCATCGACTTCAATGAAGTCCGGCAAAACAGCCGGCAGACACTCAACATGCAACTCGCGCATATTGTGGTGAAGGATGCCGCCTTCTTTGACACCGGCAGGCATCCCGCCAGTCAAATGCAGGGGCACCTTTACCCGAATCGGCTTGTTCATCGAGATTTCAAACAGATCCGCATGGAGCACATTCCCTTCGACCGGATCGACCTGGAAATCGCGCAATAGTGCGGTCCGGTTCGGTTTCGACTTCGCACCAGTGAGCGTGAGCGACACGAGCGCGGCCCCCCCCGCCTGTGCCTTCAAAATCTTGACCAGGCTATCGGGTTCAATCGTCAAGAGCAGGCATTCCCCCTGCCCATACAATACGCCCGGGACCTTGCCCTCCCGTCGAAGTTGGCGGGCCGCACCCTTACCGGTTTTTTCTCTCACCGTGACTGCTAGATCAAACTTCATGACAGGCCTCCGTCCCCTTCTCGCTCGTCTGTAGATGCTTCGGTCTCGAGTTAGCAGGATGCTGAAAAAGTCCGCCAGCGGCGTTCTCGCTTCGCTCAGAAGCCCAACGTACCGAAGAGTACGCCTTCGCCTCTTCGCTCGCTGCGGCCTTGCTGGACAGCCTTTTTGAGCATCCGGTGCGGTGTTCCCCTATTGTCTTACACGTGCGGATCAGCGAATTTACACCGTGCCACAATAGCTTTTCCGCAGCCTGCTAGGCAAACAATGAACTCACCGACTCATCTTCATGGATTCGCCGAATCGCCTCACCTAACAGGGGAGCAACCGATAATTGATGCAACTTCGGGCAGCTCTGCTCTTTTCCCCGTAACGGAATCGAATTGGTCACGATCACCTGCTTCAGGCAGGATTGCTGGATCAGGTCCAACGCCGGCCCGGTGAGCACCGCGTGCGTACAAGCCGCCCATACTTCCCGCGCCCCGTGATCCATGCAGGCCTGTGCCCCCTTTACGATGGTGCCGGCCGTGTCGATCATGTCGTCCAGCAAAAGCGCACTCTTGCCTGCGACGTCGCCGATGATGTTCATGATCGCCGTCTGATTCGGTCCTTCACGTCGCTTGTCGATAATCGCCAAGTTCGCTTCGAGCCGCTTCGCAAAGGCGCGGGCCCGCTCGACTCCCCCTGCGTCTGGCGAGACAACTACCAGATCACTCACCTTCACCATCTGCTTCGTAATGTAATCCAATAATACGGGGAGTGCATAGAGATGGTCCACCGGCACATTGAAGAACCCCTGGATCTGCCCCGCGTGGAGATCCATCGTCAACACCCGGTCGGTGCCGGCGGTGCTGATGAGATCGGCCACGAGCTTCGCTGAAATCGGCACACGTGGCTGATCCTTACGATCCTGACGGGCATAGCCGAAATACGGGATGACCGCAGTGATGCGATTCGCGGAGGACCGTTTGAGCGCATCAATAATAATCAACAACTCCATGAGGGAGTCATTGACCGGCTGACAACTCGACTGCACGACGAACACGTCGCCGCCACGAACGTTTTCCTCAATCTTGACACGAATTTCGCCGTCACTGAATGACGCGACCGTGGCTTCGCCGAGCTTGGTCCCAAGGTAAGCACAAATCTCATGGGCCAGGGCCGGATTCGCGTTGCCAGAGAATATCTTTAGCTCTCTGCTCATCGATTCCTCAGCGGGTCCCTGGATGCAACTGCGTCTCGTTCTGATATCGTATAGGGTTCGTCTCGACGGCGGGCGTCGGTGGGCGTAATCGTCACCCGCCTACCTAATTCGCTGCGCGCTGTTGAGGAAGCCAACTAAGGAGGCAAACTCTAACGGAATGCACGGGGAGTTGTCAACCGAGTCACGGCTCACCGTGGTAGTTCATAGCGCCAGCCGAGGGGGCCTGAACAGGTGGGAGCGACAAAAACGCTCATCAAATTCTCGATCACGAACTGAGCCTGGAAGAGTCGTGCGCGCGCCTCGTCCGCGAACACCCCAAACACCGTCGCCCCGCTTCCGGACAGCAGCGCGATCTCGGCTCCGTGGGCCCGCAAGCTCCGTTTAATCTCCCGAAGCTTCCCATGTGCGGCGAAGACCGGCGCCTCGAAATCATTCTCTCCCGCGGCAATCAATGGGGCCCAGCTCACCCGCGATTGCCGGTCGAGTTCTCGATGGACCAGCGACAGCGGCGTCACAGCGGTCCTGGTGGCAGCCAATTCTTGATACGCCCACTTGGTATTGATCCCAAATCCCGGGTTGACGAGCACGATCCATCGTTCCCCTTCTACGACGACCGGCCGAACCGTTTCTCCCCGACCCGCCACGAACGCTGAAGGGGCAAAGAGAAAAAACTGCACATCGCTACCTAACAATTGCCCGACATCAGCCATCTGCGTCGGAGACCACTCCAACCGTAATAAATGGTTCAACCCTATGATGGTGGCTGCGGCATCGCTGCTCCCGCCACCGAGTCCAGCTCCCATCGGTATGCGCTTACGCAGCTCAATGTCGAGCCCGATCGATTGCTGGGCGCGCGCCAACACCTCGGTGGCTGCGCGATGGACGAGGTTACTCTGGTCTGCGGCCAGCTGTGTCGCATCACACCTCAGCCGAATATCCTGTCGATCAACGCGCAGCCTGATCTGCACCTCGTCTTCGAGGGCGACCGTCTGCATGATCGACCAGAGATTGTGGAACCCGTCGGGTCGGCGGCCGAGGATACGCAGGATCACGTTTATTTTGGCGGGAGCGAAGACGGTGATTTCAGAGGGACTCGGCTGCGGATTAATCACGGCCTCCCTTGATGGCATACTTCTCAAGTCGATAACGAAAGGATCGCGTGTTGAGTCTCAGAAGCCGTGCGGCCTTTTTCTTCACCCACATGGCCCGTTCGAGCGCCTTCAAGAGCAGGTCTTTTTCAATGCCGTTGATAAGCCCTTCCAAATCCAACCCATCTTCCGGCAAATCGGTGGGCACCCCCTGCTGCTGAGGGGTCACGACTCGATGAAGCCAGCCACGAATATCCTCATCCGACACAGGCGCACCGACGGAGAAGGTGACAACGCGCTCGATCAAGTTTTCAAGCTCGCGCACGTTGCCGCGCCACTCATGGCCCAACAACACGTGCATCGCCTCCGATGTCAATACGGGAGCCGGCTTGCCACTTTCCTGTGAATACTTCTCGAGGAAATGTTTCGCGAGCAGCGGGATGTCTCCCGTTCGAAGCCGCAACGGTGGGAGCCGAATCGGGATCACATCTAAGCGGTAGTACAAATCTTCGCGAAATGAGCCGTCGGCCACAGCTTTTTCAAGGTCCTTATTGGTCGCGGCCACAACGCGCACATCGACCTTTACATCCTGGTTGCCTCCCACACGCCGGAACTCTCGTTCCTGAATGACGCGTAGCAACTTGACTTGAATTGTTGGGGTCGTATCGCCGATTTCATCCAAAAAGATCGTGCCGCCGTTGGCGACTTCGAACAACCCCGCCTTATTGGCCATCGCGCCGGTAAAGGCCCCCTTCATGTGCCCGAAGAGTTCGCTTTCGAGCAACGTCTCCGGCACTGCACTGCAATTCACCGCCACAAACGGCATCGGGCTGCGGGTACTATTATAGTGAATCGCGCGCGCCACCAACTCTTTTCCCGTTCCGCTTTCCCCACAAATCAGCACATTGCTCTTCGCGTCCGCGACTTTGCGCACCACGTCGAACACCTTCAGCATGCTCTCGCTCTGGCCGACGATCTGCGCAAACGACGATTGGCTTGCCATCTCGCGCTTTAATAGAATATTTTCCGTCGAGAGACGCCGCTTCTCCAGAGCGTTGCGGATGATCAACTGCACTTCATCGACCTGGAACGGCTTGGTCAGGTAGTCGTACGCGCCCTGTTTCATCGCATCGACCGCCGAGTCCGCAGTCGCAAACGCCGTAATGACGAGGACCACGGTTTCAGGAGAAGAAGACTTCACCGCCTTCAGGACTGCCATGCCATCGGCTTTCGGCATGCGGAGGTCGGTGATGACGAGATCGAAGATTTCCTTGCTTATATGACCGATGGCTTCTTCGCCATCTGACGCTTCGGTCACGACATAGCCCGCGCGTTTGAGCATGATGCTCAAAACTTCGCGCAGCCCCCTCTCATCATCAACAACTAGGATCTTTTCCACGGCGTCCGTCCCTCATGCCACAACCGCACCCCGGCATCCCCGGAACGCGGCATACATACGACAAACCGTGAGCCTTGCCGCTCCTGACTTTCGACCTTGATCCACCCCCCGTGCAGATCGACGATGCGATGCACCGCCGCGAGACCCAACCCTGACCCTTCTTTCTTCGTCGTGAAAAACGGAAGAAAGATCTTGTCGAGGTTCTGTTTCGGAATACCCCCACCCGTGTCTTGAAACGCAATTTCGATGACGTCGCCCTTGCGGCCGCCGGCATCGACGTGGCGGCTGCTCGTCGAGATCGTCAACTGCCCTCCCTCCGGCATCGCGTCAAACGCATTGGTCGCCATATTCCAGAAGACTTGCCGAAGCTGATCTTGATCGACCAGGGCCGTGAGCGCCCCGGTTGCCAGGGACGTGACGATCTTGATCTTGGAACGTGTTCGCGCTTCATGTTGAACGAGATCGAGCGTCTCGGCAAGTACTTTGTTAAGATCGCGCTCTGCGAGATTGAGCGCCGGCGGACGTGCATACTGGAGGAACTCAGTAATGATGTTGTCGAGCCGGGTGGCCTCCCGAATCGCAATGTCCATCAACCGGCGATTCGTTTCGTCTTCCATGGCATCTTTACGAAGCATTTGCATCGCGCCGGCCAACGCGCCAAGCGGATTCCGAATCTCATGGGCCATCCCGGCAGACATCTCGCCCAAACTCGCCAGCCAATCCTTGCGCCGCATTTCCTCTTCGAGGTCCCGAATCTGTGTCAGATCTTTGAACACACCAACCAAGCCTGTCTGCCTTCCCTGCTCGTGCAATGGGGAAAGGGTCATACCGAGGATCAGGCGATTGCCGTCGGCACGCTTACATTCCACTTCGAAACGCTTTATCGTCGATACGGCACCACTGAGTTGTTCGTCTGATTGTTGGCTGGGATGCCAGTTGAAGACCTCACGCCAGGGACGCCCGGCAACGTGAGTGATCGTATACCCGGTCGCTTCCTGTGCCGCTGGGTTGAACGAGGTGATACACCCCGTGGCATCTGCCGTAAACACACCGCTGCTGATGCTGTGGATGATATTCTCGTGAAAGACTTGGAGGCGAGTCAGTCCCTGTTCCTTTTCACGTAACGATTGGTCCGCCTGTTGAAGCTGATCTGCTAAGGTTCCGCCAAGAATCCCGACGACAAGAAGAGCGAGGGCATAGACGCCGAATGTTTGAAATGTTTCAGGCACAGTCAATCGACTCGGCGACATCCACCCCCACCCCTCAACAAGACCATACAGTTGAATGTTCGTTAAGAGCCCAAACAGAATAATGCAGAAACAGGCGGTAAGAAGCCCCACTCGCCGACGGGGAACGAGACTGGCGACCGCCACCGTCATGACATACAGCACCGCGAAGGGACTCTCGATCCCCCCTGTCCTAATAACCAACACCGTTTCGAGGAAGAAGTCGATCCCCACCTGAGCCCAAAAAAGAATCGTGAGAGCTGCCGGTTGGGTAAGCGCACGGAGCAGAATGGCGGAAGGGATCGTCAGGATGTAGGTGACAATAATCAGGGTGTAGAACGTTTCGACCCGCCCGTCCTTCCCGACTTGAAAAGCGAGAGACAGGCCGAGCATCAGGGTCACGAAGGCCATCCGAAGCCCCATGATCCAATACAGTCTTATGCGCAATTCATTCATGAGTGGAAGACCACAGGGCGAGAAGGAGATCGGCGGGGCCTGAAGAGAGATGCGCCTCGTTCATTCTCCTCGGATTTGGGGCCAGAGCCCGTGTCATCGCACATGTGACGGGGCACCGAATGGTTTGGCCAGACAGGCTTAGAGCCTTCATGCTGGGAACTCGGCCCAACTCCGTGAGGGGAACGGACGAAACACCAGACTCTATCCGATTGCAGACGCCATTTTGAAGATCGGGAGGTACATCGCAATCACGATAAACCCAATCACAACTCCCAGGAATACCATCATCGCGGGCTCAAGCAGTGCCGTTAATGAAGTAACTGCCTGATCAACTTCGTCTTCGTAAAAGTCGGCAATTTTCCCCAACATAGCGTCCAGCGCGCCAGTCGACTCACCGACTGCGATCATATGCGTAACCATCTTCGGAAAGACCCCGCTTGCTGCCAAGGGATCCGCGATGGTCTTTCCGCCACTGATACTGACGCGAGCGTTGATCAACGTTTCTTCAATAACCTTATTACCCGATGTCTTTGCACAGATGGTCATTCCGTCGAGTAAGGGGACCCCGCTGGAGAGCAAAGTCCCGAGCGTACGGGTAAACTTGGCAACCGAGGCTTTTCTGATTA
>DASVEA010000310.1:0-3845 GCA_036380815.1 Nitrospiraceae bacterium | reverse complement strand
CAGATCGAGTCCGATGGTAGCGATATGTCCAGATTGTTGTTTTCCGAGGAGGTTGCCGGCGCCACGGATTTCCATATCCGCCGCGGCGATGCGGAAACCGGCGCCCAGTTCGGTAAATTGCTGAATAGCGGTGAGGCGCTTCTGAGCGTCTTCGCTTAACCGTCCCTCATCGGGGACCAGGAAATAGGCGTAGGCTTGGTCGCCGCTTCGCCCGACTCGCCCGCGTAATTGGTACAACTGCGCGAGGCCGAACATGTCAGCACGATTGACGAAGATCGTGTTGGCATGGGGCACGTCGATGCCCGACTGGATAATGGCCGAGGCGATCAACACATCGGCTTCTCGGCGAAAAAACTTCAACATCACGGCTTCGAGCGGTTTGGCGTTCATCTGCCCATGGGCCATCACGATGCGCGCGTCGGGCACCAGTTGTTGGAGCCAAGCTCCCGTTTTCTCCATCGTTTCGACCCGGTTATGGACGAAGTAGACCTGCCCGCCCCGTCCCAGTTCGCGCAAGATCGCCTCTCGGATGAGTGTGTCGCTCGATCGGACGACCTGTGTGCGAATGGACAGGCGGCCCACCGGGGGGGTTTCGATGATCGAGAGATCCCGCACGCTCGCCATGGCCATTTGTAAGGTGCGAGGAATCGGGGTGGCCGTGAGTGTCAAGACGTCGACTTGAGTGCGGAGTTGCTTCAATCGTTCCTTGTGTTTGACGCCGAACCACTGTTCTTCGTCAATGATCACCAGGCCCAGATCGCGGAACTCCACATCCTTCTGGATGAGCCGGTGCGTTCCGATCACCACGTCGATGGTTCCGGCTTTCACGTCTTTGAGAATGGCTTTGGCCTCCTTCAGCGATTGGAATCGTGAGAGCAGGGCCACGCGAGCCGGAAATGGCGCGAACCGTTCTGAGAAGTTGTCGTAATGTTGGTGAGCCAACAGGGTCGTGGGGACGAGTACCGCCACCTGGCGATTGCCTTCCACGGCCTTGAAGGCTGCCCGCATGGCCACTTCGGTTTTTCCGTACCCGACGTCTCCGCACACCAGGCGGTCCATCGGTTTTCTGGACTCCATGTCGTGCGTAATGTCTTCGATCGCTTTAAGTTGATCCGCCGTTTCTTCGTACTCAAATGCAGCCTCGAACTCGTGGTACATCGTGCTGTCGAACCCATAGGCATGGCGCGTCACGAGTTCACGGTTGGCATAGAGGTCAACCAACTCATGGGCCATCTCCTCGATGTCCTGCTTCACGCGTGCAGTCGTTTTGGCCCAATTGGTGCCGCCCAAACGTTCAAGGCGCGGCGCATGGCCCTCCGCTCCGCTATACCGCTGCACATGGTTGAGCCGCTCCAGCGGGACGTACAGCGTGTCGCCGCCGGCGAATTCCAGGACCAAATAATCGCTGTCGAAATCTTGCACCGAGAGTCGTTTGAGGCCTTGATATTTGGCGATGCCATGTTGGACATGGACGACATAGTCGCCCACGTTGAGATCTTCCAACGAGGAGAGGAAGGTCGCGGCTTTACCCTTGGCTTGCGGCTTGTGGCGTGTGCCCTTGGCAAACAGTTCTTCTTCCGTCAGAACGGCCAAGCGCAAGTCCGGTGCGAGGAATCCCGCAGATAAATCGCCGCACACGACGTAAAACGGCGCTTTGGTTTTACTGGAAGCAGTCCAGGCCCCCACTGTCCATTCCATCGCCGGCACATCATGTTCGCGTAAGAGCGCCAGCAAGCGATCCACTTGGCCGCGACTTCTTGCGACGAGCACCACGTGGCACTCCTCTCGCAGGCGATCCATAATGGCCAGGGTCTGGCTGAAGGGCATCCCACGAGCCCCGAGTCCGGCGCTGGCCGGGATCTGAGCGGGAAAGGTCTGGACCGGATTCCAGGACGCATCGCTCGCAGTGAGCGGCTCGAGGGCGAGCGTGGGCCAGCCGTTCGTGCGAGCCATGAGTTCCGGCCAGGAGAGAAACAACCGCTCCGGTGACGGGTAGGGTACGCTGGTCTCCCGATCGGCGTGGCGGAGAAAGCCGTCGTCGATCTTGCTCCAAAGGTCCGCGCAGGCCCCTGTCAACGCAGCCGGCTGATCCAGGACCAATACAGGCTGTTCAGTGAAATAATCGAAGAGGCTGTCCATGTCAGGATAGAGGTCCGGTGCGCGCCACTCGGCATCCGCCGGAATGGGGGTAAGGGCATCCGGCGAAGTCTCTGTACGGAGATATTCCCGCGCAGGAAGGACGACCGCTCGATCCAGCTTCGCGGTGGATTTCTGCGTGGCGGGATCGAAGAGGCGGAGCGAGTCGACGGTTTCGCCAAGAAATTCGACGCGGAGCGGGTCGGCATAGGCTGTCGAGAAAATATCGACAATGCCGCCTCGAATACTGAACTCGCCTGGGATTTCCACCACCGAGACCCGGCGGTAACCGAGACGTAAGAGCCCACCGGTGAGGGCCTCTCGCTCGATCGTGCCGCGAAGCTTGAATTGCAGGATAGTGTTGGTGAAGGTTGTGACGGGCAACATCCGTTGCATCAGGGCCGCGATGGAGGTGACCAGGCAGGTCTGAGGTGCGGTGCGGATGTGACGCAGGGCATTCATCCGGCGCGCGATCAGACCGACATGGGGCGCGCTGCCCTCGTAGGGCAAGGTTTCCCATCTTGGGAACAGGGCGAGGGAAGCCGTTGGAAGACCGATGAGATCATGGAAAAAGTGCAGGTCATCAAAGAGGCGTTCAGCCGCCTCGTCCGACCCGGTAACGATCAGCCACGATCGATTCCCCAATGTGCCCGACTGAGGATGCAGGAGCGTGGTGAGGGCAAGCCCGGCGGCGGAGCCATGCAGGCCGGTCACGCAGGGGCGGCCTGCCCCGTCTCCTAGCGACTCGGCGACAGGAACGAACCATTGGGATGCAGATATTGGAGAGATCGCTTCGGACATGATGTATCAGGCTAGGAAACGGCTAATTTCTCATGACAACATTTCGATGGGCGAGAGGGTATCGAATAATACAGAAGGGAGCAGTTGAGCAGGATGCTCAAACAGTTTGTCAGCAAGGCCGGAGGCGAGTCGAAACCGGAGGCGTACCCTCGGGGGTACGTTGAGGATTTTGATGAGCCGAGAACGAAGCTGGCGGACTGTTTCAGCATCCTGCTAGGTTGTGGTTGAGCGAATGCGTTGAATCAGCGATGTGGTGGAGATGCCGGGAACCAAGGGAATGGTACGGACGACTCCGCCGCGCGCTTCGACGATCTCGCGGCCGACGATGCGTTCCACCGCCCAATCTCCGCCTTTGACGAGGACATCCGGCTGCAATACGGCGATCAAGACTTGGGGGTCCGGTTCATCGAACAGGATCACGTAATCAACACAGCCGAGCGCAGCGACCACTTCCGCCCGCTGCGATTCCGAGACGATCGGCCGATCCGGTGCCTTGTTCAAACTCCTGACGGACGCGTCGCTGTTGACGGCGACGACGAGCAGGCCGCCCAGGTCTTTCGCGGCCTGGAGGTAGCGCGTATGGCCCACGTGCATGAGATCGAAACAGCCGTTCGTGAACACGATACGTTTCCCTTGGGTTCGCGCCGCTTGTAGAAGTAGGACGAGCTGGTCTCTAGTCATGACTTTCACGGACATAATTGCATCATACCGACTGTGCGTGCGGATGGAAAGAGACAGAACACTACTAGCAGGACGCTGAAACAGTCCGCCAGCAGGGGAGTGATGGCCCGGTGAGTCCCCTGTGCTCGCGCAACGCGCGGTCTAAGAAGGATAGCGGGGAGCGGCCCGGTGCCCTTCTTGCTCGCAGAGCCCCCACGATGAAACAGTGGTCGCTCGATGCGCGCAGT
>DASVEA010000309.1:0-3569 GCA_036380815.1 Nitrospiraceae bacterium | reverse complement strand
GGACGGGACGAATCTCGACGATCTCGGGGACGATCGACCAGGAATCAAAGCCGCACGCGAGTGGGGAGTTCGAAGCCCGCTGGTCGAAGCCTCCCTCTCGAAGTCCGATGTGCGGGCACTCGCCCAGGCTTTGGGACTCTCAAATTGGGATAAACCGGCAGCCGCCTGCCTCTCTTCTAGAATTCCTCGAGGTATTCCGATCACGATCGATAGTCTCCGTCGCGTGGAGCAGGCTGAAGAAATTCTACAGGCTGAGGGATTCCGCCATGTGCGTGTACGGGAGCACGGAGAGGTGGCGCGAATCGAGGTCGGAGCTGAGGAGTTTTCTCGACTGAATCAGCCCGACCTGCGCGCGCACATCAGCGCCCGTCTCCGCAAGGCCGGGTTTCGATTTGTCTGTGTGGATTTGGAAGGATACAGACCGGGCGGAATCAGCCTGGGCTGACCCTGCCCGGTCCAAGAATTATCGTTGGTAGGATTTTGACAGCGCCTCGAGCGCCTCGTCTGCGAATTTCCGGTGGTCCGCATCACTCAGACTTCGCTGCACGACTTTCTCCGCCACCATCAATGCCAAGTCCGTCGTTTGGGCGCGAATATCTTGAATCGCCTTGCGACGCTCATGATCAATTTCACGCGTCGCATCGCCCTTGATCCGCTCGGCTTCAACCGTCAGCCGCTGCTCATTTTCCTCCATGAGCCGCTGCGCCCGTTCCTTTGCGGCTGCCAGAATTCCTTCTGCCTCTTTCGCAGCATTGTTCAGTTTAGCCTCGTACTCCTTGAGTTTCCGTTCGGCCTCTGACCGGTGACGCTCGGCTTGATCAAGACTGTCCTTAATTTTCTTTTCCCGTTCTTCCAACGCACTCAAGATGCCGGGAAAGGCAAACTTATAGAGCACGAAGAGAAGAATCGCGAACGACAGGACTTCCCAAAAGATCAGGGAAGAAAAAAAATGAGATTCAAATTGCGGCATAACCACCTTCGGCGTAGTTCTGAATACTGAGTTCTGATTTATTCGCTTCCGACAACTCTACACTCAGAACTTTCAACTCAGAATTTTGCAAGTTCACTTGCGGAGGCCCATGATGATGAAGGCAATGACCAGGCCGTACAGTGCGATGGCTTCCACCAGCGCGAACCCGATCCACATATATTTTCCGACGCGAGCTTCCGCTTCCGGTTGGCGGGCCACCGCTTCGATCATCTTCCCGAAGATGTAGCCGATCCCCACCCCAGCCCCGGCAAACCCTGCCGCCGCCAATCCCATACCCAATAATGCTGCTGCTGCTGAATCCATTGTGTCCTGTTCCTCCCTTGTCTGAACTTGCACGCGCTAGTGCGCGTGCTCATCGTGGCCGTGTAAGTGGAATGCGTCTCCCAAATAGACGCAGGTCAACATGGTGAAAATATAGGCTTGAATGAACGCGATACCGACTTCCAGTCCGTTCATCGCGATCGTAAATGCAAAGGGCAACCACCCGATTAACAATCCGCTGCTGATCGCCAAGCCGAACAGAACCCCGAGAATCACGTGGCCGGCCGTCATATTTGCAAATAACCGAACGGACAACGAAATGGGCCGCGCCAATTGACTGATCAACTCGATTGGGATCATCAACGGCAGTAGCCAGGCCGGCGAGCCGGGCGGAACGAGAATGCCCAGGAACTTCACCCCGTGTAACAAAAATCCCATGACCAGGCTAAGCCCGTACACCAGACAGGCGAACACGGCTGTCACAACAATCTGACTCGTCACGGTGTAGCTGCCGGGGATCAACCCGATAAGATTACAGAAGAGAATGAAAAGAAACAGAGTGGCGATGAGGGGGAAAAACCGCATCCCTTCTTTGCCCATCGTATCCATAATCATGCCGCGAATAAAATCCACAATTATCTCCGCCATGTTCTGCAACTTGCCGGGCACCAGCTTGCGTGCCGATCCTGCCATCACCATGAGTACCGCCACCAGGGAGACGACAACCCACATGATGACAACGGCTTTATTAATGGAAATATCCAATCCGCCAAGCGAAATCGGTATCCAGTTGTGAAGCTCGAACGGATGAAGCGGACTTTCTTCCATGGCGCTTTCGTACTATCTATTGAAACACGTTATGTCTTCGGCCACCGCTGCGCTGACCGGTATGCATTTCTGATCCCAGCCACGACGCCCAACACAAGACCTCCGACCATGCCCCAGGGAGTGGAGCCGAAGAGGTATGTGTCACACACCCAACCCAATCCTCCTCCGACAATCAACGAAGCGAGCAGATCGGCTCCGATCCGAACCGCTTGGCCGAGCCCCGCGTACAATGGATCTTGTGAAGGGGGCATGTCGTACCCACGGAGGAGAGTGCAATGCAACCCATACCGCAAGGACTCTGCCGATGGCGGGCGCGCAATTCAAGCAGAATCACTGTGAAATTGTCAAGCCGGCTATGTGCTGTGACACAGCCGAAACAGTGAGGTATAGTGAGTGGCGCGTATGTGTAAGGCAATACACGTTCACTCATGACTCGTCTCTCCCAACCATCGTTCCTGAGCGGTCCTCCACAGCCGCTGGTCCTCACGATGGACGGCCAAGGGAGAACACCCTTTGAATTGTACCGCCTGATTGCGTCTCCCTCTCAGCCATCGTTCCTACTTGACAGCGGGAAGGGGACAGACGGTGGAGCCCGCTACTCATTTCTGGGGAGTAGCCCCTTCTCGGTGCTGACCGGGCGGCAAGGACAGGCATCCCTTCGCACCCGCGAAGGGGGCGAATGCTCGTCGAATGATCCCTTCGGAAGTCTCTGCCGGCTCTTCGCCGGCCCCCAGATCAAAGCTCTTGCAGGCCTGCCCGCTTTTTGGGGCGGAGCCGTCGGCTACCTCAGCTACGATCTCGTGCGAGACTTTGAAAGGCTTCCTTCCTTTGCCAAAGACGATCTGCTGCTGCCCCTTCTGCAATTCGGTCTGTATGACATCATCACCGCCGTCGATCATCAAACCGATCGTCTTCAGATGATCTTTTGCCCGCCCATGGAACGGTTTTTGGGAAAGCCCCGAGAGGATCTCTATCGCGAAGGCTTAGACCGGCTGGCCGAGTTGAAGGCCAGATTGAGCGGAAGGCCCGCTCCCCTCAAGAATCTCCCCTCCCTCGATCAGATGGATTTTCATCCGAACCAAACGCGGGATACCTACCTCGATCGAGTCCGGCGCTGCCAGGAATACATCGCGGCAGGAGACATCTACCAAGCCAACCTGTCGCATCGATTCACCCTGCAACCTCCCAGTACTTACAACGATGACGGAGACCGACAGCCATACGAACAGGAACTCTATCGACGTCTTCAAGCCGTTAACCCCTCCCCTTTCTCAGGGCTCATGCACTTCGACGATGTCACGTTGATCAGTTCTTCGCCTGAACGGCTAGTCCGCCTGCACGACCGGCAGGCGGACACTCGTCCGATTGCCGGAACCAGACCACGCGGGCTCGACGCTCGTGACGATCAACGCCTCATCGGCGAATTACTCGCGAACGAAAAGGAGCGGGCGGAACACCTCATGCTCGTCGATCTCGAACGGAACGACCT
>DASVEA010000308.1:0-3222 GCA_036380815.1 Nitrospiraceae bacterium | reverse complement strand
AGGAAGTCATTCGTATGACGAAAGACCGCAGGATTTTTGTCATGCAATGCGGATTTCATGCCTATATGGAAAGCTGGGGGTTGGCCGTCGACAATCCATATTTTGCCATCACGCAAGCCGATGGGACATTCTCGATTCGTGACGTGCCTCCCGGGGACTACACCTTGCTGGCGTGGCATCCTGGCGTGGGTACGATGACGGAAAAAAAAGTGGCGGTTCCGGCAAAGCAGATGGTCAATGCCGATTTTCTATTCGAGTCCCCCAAGGGACGGCGTAGCGCCCAAGTGATTGAGGAGAATCCTCATTTTGGACTGGGAGCACTTGGGAAATCCATCGATATCAAACCGACTCTGGAACTGCAGACGCCGTAATAACGTGAGACGGAAGGGGTAAGGGGTAAGGGGTGAGGAAAAGAATAAGAAGATGGGCGTTCGTGACCGCTGTGTCGGCGACAATGATCGCTGGTGCCTGGCCGTCGTTTGCCTACGACGTGATAGCCGTTCAGCACGGCGGGTCGGTTGAAGGTACGATCACACTCAATGGTGCCGTGCCGGAACCCAAAGGCTTCAACCTCATCACGTTTCCCGATCCAGCCTACTGTGGGCGTATTTCCAATGGACGAGGTTGGCGACTCCTTCGCGATTTCGTGGTGAATCAACAGGGTGGGTTGAAGGATGCCCTCGTCTTGTTGGAAGGCGTTGATGCGGGTAAACCATTCGAGCTGTCCGTCCCCCTGATCGAAGCACGGGATTGCCAGTTTGCCCCTTTCATGACGATCGTTCGAAACGGCCATGCGGTGGAAGTCATCAACATGGATCCGGTCATGCACGATATCCAAGGCTACGAAACCTCGATGGAAGCCGGGGCGCGCGTGTTGTTCAATACCCCCTTGGTCATGAATCATCAGCACCACCGGGGCGACATCCATGCGATGCACAACCATGCACCGGGTAAGTCGTTGGTCGGGCCGCTCTATTTGAACAGAGGACGTCGGACGTTCTATATGCAATGCGGTTTCCACGCCTACATGGAAAGTTGGGCGATGGCAGTGAACAATCCCTACTACGCTCTGACCGATGCGAAAGGGGCTTTCACTATCGAGAACATCCCGCCCGGTACCTATCAGTTGGTGGTATGGCATCCTCAGACCGGCCCCGGCGTTACCAAGATGGTCACGATCCAGTCCGACGGCAAGTTGGTCGAACATCTCGCCCTCCTCGCCCCGAAAGGAAATCGTTCTGCCTTCAAAGTCATGGATAATCCCCGCTTCGGTCCAGACACTCTGGGGTACACGGTCGACATCCAGCCGTTCGTAGAGCATCAGCACTGAGCACCCATGTTCATTCCCCTGGGTAAGATGGCCCGAAGGTGGGGGCTCTGCCTCGGGCTTGTTCTGTGGGTGGGGCAGGAAGAGATACCATGCTATGCGGCGGCTGATGACGGAGCCATTCCCTCTGTAGAGTTCTCTGGTTCGCTGGTCAAGACTGTCAAAGGGCGGCAATACCATGCAACAGTCTTCGCGAAGGGGGATCGTTTGCGGCTGGAGTACAAGTATGCCATTCGAACCGAACGCGGGTATGCGGCAATCGAAATCATCCGGTTGGATAAGTCCGAGACCTGGTATCTGCTGGCGCAACAGAAGGAACTTTTGGTGACAGGGCTGGACCCAGATGATCTGCTCCCGATTCGGCCCGTCTTACCGGGGGAGCGGGACCGACTCCTGGTTGGCGACGCGGCGACGGCTGGTCGTACAACCCAACTCTTCGAAGTTCAGACAGACCATCATGGTCGAGTCGAGCGGTTCTACGAGTGGGTGGACGTGGATACAGGAGTGGTCTTGAAGCTCGTCAGCCGGGATCGGGAGTGGTCGTTTGAGTATGAACGGTTCAGACTGTCGCCTCAGCCGGCCTATTATTTTGAAGAACCACCAGGATACAAAAAGCGCATGACGGTGCTTGTGCCGCAAGGACGAGGGTAGGGAGACCATGAGTAAACTGTTCATGCGTAGACTTTTGTGTCGTTGGAGTCTGCCGGCCGCAGTTGCGATTGCCTGGTTCTATCTTTTGAGTGGAGCAGATCAGTTGCTGCTGGCTGCCGGGAGCTCATCGGTCCCCAAAGATGCGCAAGAGGCGTTCGACAAGCAACAATATGAACAGGTGATTGAGCAGTTGGCCAAGCTGGAGAAGGAACAGAGTGTCACTCCAGACGTTCGGCGGCTTAAAATCCGTTCCTTTCTCAAGCTTGGTAACCCCAAGGACGCACTCGGCGAGTACGACAAATTGGAGCTCGTGCTCAAGCAAGATGAGATACCCCTCCTCCGAGAGGTGGCGCTGGAGTTCATCGTTGTCATGGTGAAGGACATGCGTGAACAAATGCGCGGGGCAGCCTACACGGCGCTCAAAGAGGTGGATTCGGATGATGTCGTCCCCTATTTTGAAGATGGTTTGAGCGATGGGTCGGGACCGGTTCGTGCTCTTGCCGTCGAGGGGCTCGGCCGATCCGAGGCGGGGCGGAAATCGACGAAATTGCGCGCGGCGATCGAGGATCAAGCAGGATTAGTAAGGGCGCGGGTGGTGAAAGTGCTCGGCCGAACGGGAGATCAAGGAGTGATTCCGTTGGTCGAATCAGCTACCAAGGACGACCTCACTACGGTTCGTATCGCAGCCTATGGCGCCTTGATTAGGCTCGGCAAGAAGGAAGCCTGGACCCAATTGCAGCAGGCCTCAGAGTCACTGAATCCAGAGGATAGAGCCGATGCGATTCGTACGATAGCCGAATTGAAAGACCAGCGTGATGTTCCTGTCATGTTGGAGGCCTTGACTTACAAGCAGCCCTCTGTCCGTGGGGCTGCAGCCAGGGGGTTGGGGCATCTTGGGCACAAAGAGGCGCGGGGACAGATTGAGCAATTACTGAAAGATCCTGTGCCTGCCGTCCGCGAATCTGCGGTGGGGGGGTTGGCAGAATTGGGAGGGCTGGAATCAATACCGGCACTCAATCGGGCTCTCAGCGACGGCAATTTTACCGTACGTGCCTCAGCGATTGCCGCGTTACTCCAGCTTGGCCAGCCCTACTCGACAGTGGCTGCCACAGCACAATCGCTGGCCCAAGAGAACGATATGGCCATGCGTGCTTCTGTGGCCTATGCGCTTGGGAAGGCAACCAAGGGCAACGCTCCCGGTGCGATCTCCCTGTTAACCAGCTTGACCGCTGATCCCCTTCCCG
>DASVEA010000307.1:0-5521 GCA_036380815.1 Nitrospiraceae bacterium | reverse complement strand
TGGGAAGTCCTCCATCCGAAACTGATCGGCATTCGCCTGACCGGTAAGTTGAGCGGCTGGGCCTCGCCGAAGGACGTGATTCTGTACCTCTGCGGCTTGCTCACGGTGAAGGGCGGAACAAATAAGATCGTCGAATACTTTGGTCCCGGCGCCGAAACCATCAGCGCGACCGGTAAGGGGACGATCTGCAACATGGGTGCGGAACTGGGCGCCACGACATCGGTGTTTCCTTTCGACCAGAAGATGGTCGCCTATCTGAATATCACGGATCGGGCCGATCTGGCCAACCTCGCGATCGCCAACAAATCATTGCTTGTGGCAGATCCCGAGGTCGTGCAGTCGCCTGAGAAGTACTACGACCAGATCGTCGAAGTCGATTTGTCGACGCTCGAGCCCCATGTCGTCGGGCCGCATACGCCGGATCTCGCCAGACCGATTTCCAAGATGGCGAAGGAAGCCAAGGAAAAGGGATATCCAGTTGAACTCAAAGCAGCGCTTATCGGAAGCTGCACCAATTCATCTTATGAAGACATCAGCCGTTCGGCGCATATCGCCCAGCAAGGGTTGAAGGCCGGGCTCAAAGCGAAAGCTCCGTTTCTCGTGTCGCCTGGTTCCGAGCGCATTTACCATACGATGAAGCGCGACGGGTTTCTGGACACATTTGAAAAGTTGGGTGGCACGGTGTTGTCGAATTCCTGTGGCCCCTGCATCGGGCAGTGGAAACGGGCCGATGGCGTGAAGGGGAAAGCGGATTCGATCGTCAGTTCCTTCAACCGAAATTTCCCTGGTCGTAACGACGGCATCAATGAAACACTCTCATTCCTTGCAAGCCCGGAAGTTGTCACCGCTTATGCCATCGCCGGTGATTTGACCTTTGATCCTCTGAATCAGACGCTCAAGGGGGCGGATGGCAAGGAATTCAAGTTCCAGCCGCCGGTGGGCGAAGAACTTCCGGCCAAGGGTTTCGCAAAGGGTGAGGAAGGGTTTGTTGCGCCGGCGGCCAGCGGCGAGGGCTTGACCGTCGAAGTTCCGCCGAACAGCGAGCGACTACAACTATTGCAGCCCTTCCCGCGTTGGGACGGCAAGGACTTCGAGAAACTTCCGTTGTTGATCAAGACCAAGGGCAAGACGACGACCGACCACATTTCTCCAGCCGGTCCCTGGCTCAAGTTCCGCGGCCATTTGGACAAGATCAGCGACAATATGTTCCTGGGGGCGAACAATGCATTTTTTGGCGAGCCAGGGAAGGGCACGGATGTCTTGACCGGCGAATCCGGTCTAACGATGGCTCAGATTGCACGACGGTACAAAGCGAAGGGTATCGGCTCGATCGTGGTGGGCGATGAGAATTACGGGGAAGGCAGCAGCAGAGAGCATGCTGCGATGTCGCCGCGATTCCTGAACGTTCGCGTCGTGATCACGAAGAGTTTTGCCCGTATTCACGAGACCAATTTGAAGAAGCAGGGGATCTTGGCGTTGACCTTCGCTGATCCGAAGGATTACGAGAAGATCGAGCAACAAGACCGCATCAGCGTGACAGGGCTAAGCAGTCTGGCTCCTGGCAAACCGGTGCAAGTGACCATCCATAAGGCGGATGGTAAGTCACTCACCATTCAGGCGAACCACAGCATCACCGAACAGCAGATTGCGTGGTTCAAGGCCGGTTCAGCGTTGAACGCGCTGAACTAACAAGGAGTTAGGAGAGGAATCACCATGACGACCACAGCGAACAAAATTATCTATACGAAGACCGATGAAGCGCCCATGCTGGCGACCTATTCGTTCCTTCCAATCATCAATGCCTTCAGCAAGGCGGCCGGCGTAGCCGTTGAATTGCGCGATATCTCATTGGCCGGACGTATTCTCGCGGTATTTCCCGATTACCTGACGCCGCAGCAGAAGCAGGCGGATGCCTTGTCTGAATTGGGCGAGCTGGCCAAGACGCCGGAGGCCAATATCATCAAGCTTCCGAATATCAGCGCGTCGCTTCCTCAGCTTCAAGAGGCAATCAAAGAATTGCAAAATCAGGGCTATAAGCTTCCCGATTATCCCGAGAATCCGAAAGACGACAAGGAGAAAGATATCAAGGCCCGCTACGACAGAGTCAAAGGGAGCGCCGTCAATCCGGTACTGCGCGAAGGCAACTCCGATCGCCGCGCACCGCTCTCTGTGAAGGCCCATACAAGGAAGCATCCGCATAAAATGGGCGCCTGGAGCTCGGACTCTAAGACGCATGTCAGCCATATGAAGGGTGGGGATTTCCGGTCCAACGAAAAGTCCATGACGACGACTGCGGCGACCGATGCGCGAATCGAATTTGTCGGGCAGGATGGCAAGACGACCGTGCTTAAGCCGAAGGTAACGCTGCAGGCCAACGAGATCATCGATGCCACATTCATGAGCAAGCGGGCCCTGCGCCAGTTCCTGGAGGAACAGATTGAAGATGCCAAGAAGCAGGGGGTGCTGTTCTCGCTCCATATGAAAGCCACCATGATGAAGGTTTCGGATCCCAAGATCTTCGGTCATGCCGTGACGGTGTTTTACAAGGACGTGTTTGAGAAGCACGGTGAGACGCTCAAAAGGCTGGGCGTGGATCCGGACAACGGCATCGGCGACCTCTACGCGAAGATCAAAGCCTTGCCGGACGATCAGCGCAAGGCGATCGAAGCCGATATCCAAGAGGTCTACAAGAAGCGGCCTCCCATGGCGATGGTGAACTCCGATAAGGGGATCACCAACCTGCATGTGCCCA
This sequence comes from Nitrospiraceae bacterium, assembly GCA_036380815.1. Classification (GTDB taxonomy): domain Bacteria; phylum Nitrospirota; class Nitrospiria; order Nitrospirales; family Nitrospiraceae; genus Palsa-1315. The sequence goes on along the minus strand of DASVEA010000307.1, from coordinate 2,769 downwards.
GCGACATCATCATCGATGCCTCCATGCCTCCGGTCATTCGCGACTCGGGAAAGATGTGGGGCCCCGACGGCAAGGCGTATGACGCGAAATGTGTGATCCCGGACTCCAGTTACGCGCCGGTTTATCAAGAGGTGGTGAGCTTCTGTAAGAAGCATGGCGCATTAGACCCGAAGACGATGGGCAGCGTGCCCAACGTCGGACTCATGGCGCAGGCGGCAGAGGAATACGGCTCGCACGACAAGACCTTCAAGGCACCGGGCAACGGCACGATCCGCGTGATGGATGCCTCAGGCAAGACCCTGTTGGAACATCAAGTGGAGGAAGGTGACATCTGGCGTATGTGTCAGGTGAAGGATGCGCCGATTCGGGACTGGGTCAAGTTGGCGGTGAATCGTGCAAAGGCCACCGGAGCCCCAGCGATTTTCTGGTTGGACAAGACCAGAGCCCACGATGCGCAATTGATCACGAAGATCGAACGCTACTTGAAAGACCACGACACGAAGGGCCTCGATATCAGGACCATGACTCCGGCAGAAGCGACCAGGTTGTCGTTAGAACGGATTAAAGAGGGGAAGGATACGATTTCCGTGACGGGGAACGTGTTGCGCGACTACCTTACGGACCTGTTCCCGATTCTCGAAATCGGGACCAGCGCCAAGATGCTTTCGATCGTTCCGCTGCTGAACGGTGGCGGCCTTTTCGAGACCGGCGCCGGAGGATCCGCGCCCAAGCATGTGCAACAGTTCCAGGAGGAAGGGTATTTGCGGTGGGATTCGCTGGGTGAATTTCTGGCCCTCGCCGCCTCTTTGGAACATCTCGCCAAGGTGGCAAATAATCAAGCAGCAAAAAATCTGGCCGACGCGCTCGATCAGGCCAATGCGAAGTTCCTAGAGAGCAATAAGTCGCCGGCCCGCAAGGTGGGCGAGATCGATAATCGCGGGAGCCATTTCTATCTGGCGTTGTACTGGGCGCAAGCCTTGGCCCAACAGACTCAGGATAAGAACCTGGCAGCACGTTTTGCCAAGATCGCCAAGAATATGGCAGACAATGAAGCCAAGATCTCGAGCGAATTACTCGGTGCTCAGGGGAAGCCGGTCGATATCGGCGGGTACTATCATCCTGATGATGCGAAGGCGTCAAGAGCGATGCGTCCCAGCCCCACATTGAACGCGATTGTGGACGCGATTGCTTGATAACAGTAAGGGGTAAGGGGTGAAAAGTGAGGGGTGGATTCTCACCTAACCCCTTACCCTTTACCCCTCACCGGTTCGAGGAGCAATGGCACAAGAAGATACCAATGTGATCGATCAACCCGAGGTGCTCAAGCCTCGGATGGTCACCATCGAGATTGCCGGCAAGAAGTACGAAGTGCCTGAGGGGATCACGATCATTAAGGCCCTGTGGTACTCGGGTCAGGAAGTCGTCCGCGGGGCCGGCTGTCTTGGGGGCTTCTGCGGCGCCTGCGCGGCCTACTATCGGACCAAGGACGATCCTAAAGTGAGGACCTGTTTGGCTTGCCAAATGGCGGTGCAAGACGGCATGTCGATTACGATGATGCCGCCGTTTCCAGCCCGGAAGGCCACCTACGACATTCAGACGCTCAAAGATCCGAAACAAGATCTGTTCAATCTCTATCCTGAAGCGCCGCTCTGCCGGAACTGCAACGCCTGCACCGAAGCCTGCCCGCAGAAGATCGACGTGCGAGAGGGAGTCTGGAAAGCCGTGTTCGGTGACTTCAAAAGTGTGTCCGAGATGTTCATGGACTGTGTGATGTGTGGGATGTGCACGCCGGTCTGCATTGCGGACATCGCTCCCAACCTCGTGGCGCTGTATGTGAGCCGGGCGCAGGGGGCTCATTTCACCGAGCAGCCTCTGGGCCTGGATACGCGCATCAAAGAAATCCAGGACGGCCGTTTCAACGACGAGTGGACCAAGATCCTCAAGATGACCGAAAAAGAACTGGCCGATCACTGCGCCACCGTCAAGTGAGGCGTCATTGGTCAATGGTCAACCGTCAATGGTGGAAGTTTTGTCACATGCTCCCACGTTTGACCGTTGACGAATGACGATTGACGGATTGAAGCCATGGACATCCACGCCCTTCAACAAATCGTGCATCAAACGCGGGATGCTCGACGCAAGCAGACCCTTCCAAAATTCTCTTCCGCGGATCGCGATCAACTGATCCACAAATACCATCCGGATTTTCGTGAGCGAGCCTATCGGCCGATCCGCTTCGGTCCTAATGAGGGGGATAAAACGGTTGTCGAGCTGGCGACATTGCTGGAGGGGGATAGCCCGATTGCCAACGAGTTCGATCTGACGGCCGACTACACAACCGACGTCCTGGTGGTGGGCGGCGGCGGTGCCGGCTGTGCGGCGGCGCTCCATGCGCATGCGGCGGGCGCCAAGGTCACCCTGGCTACGAAGCTCCGTCTCGGTGACTCCAACAGTGTGATGGCTCAAGGAGGCATGCAGATTTCGGTGGCGCCCGAGGACTCGCCCGTCACGCACTTCGTGGATACGCTGAAGGGCGGCCACATGCAGAACGACCATCAACTGCTCAAGGTGATGGTCGAAGAAGGCCCCTCGATTGCGAAATGGCTGTTGAGCCTGGGTGTGCTGTTCGATCGTGATGGGGACGGCAACCTCCATGTGAAAAAAGGCGGCGGGAGTTCGAAGCCGCGCCTCCTGACCTGTTCAGACTACACCGGCCTTGAAATCATGCGAGTGCTCAAGGACGAGGTGCTGAATCAGAAGATCCAGCTA
>DASVEA010000306.1:0-4124 GCA_036380815.1 Nitrospiraceae bacterium | reverse complement strand
CATGCGAACTGGTTCCTTCTCTCTCGTTAAGCTGCAACGGCAGGGTTGCCGACTCGCAGCTCATACTTATTCTTCTCTGCCCATTCGCTGGCGATTTCATAGGCCGCTTGCACAGTTGCCAGGTTTTTGGCCAGCAACATTTCCTTCTTGGCGAACTTCTTCTTGATCGCTTCATCCAAGGAAGCGGTTCCTCCCGAGGCGACGAATTTCTTCCCGAACCGTTCCTGTAAGGCGAGATCTAGGGATTCCATTGAGACGCACTTGGTGATGCCCGCGACCGACCCAAGCATCGACATATTCGTCGATAACTCGGTGCCGGCAACCTCGATGGCGAGCTCAGTGCCTGCTATATAAAATAACGCGACGTTTAAATCCTTCAGTCGCTGAACATCTTCTTCAGAGAGAAGTGGCTGGTCGGAGTTGATAATGACGAGGCCCCCTTCCTTCACTCCGGAATAGAAGGGCATGGTGTAGCTCTTCCCCATGGTGATGACCTGGGGATGAAACACCTGAATGACGTCGGGAAATACCAATTCCCCGCGGTCGTAGATCCGTTCGATACCGATCCGACAATAGCTCTCCGCCGGTGCCATGCGTTTCTCAGCGCCGAAGAAGGGATTGGAGATCGAAAATTTTCCGTCGCGGTTGGCGGCCATGGCCAAGACATGGGCGGCTGTGACGGCGCCCTGTCCGCCTAACCCCGACATTCTGACATTCAGTCTTTTCTTGATCATGGTCTCTCCTCCAGAATCGGATTAGGCTCCCTGAGAAGCGAGCTGCTTTGCAGCGGCCTTCTTTTCCTTGTCCTTGGCGGCTATCTCTGCCAGGAGCTGCTTGGCCGGCTCGCTGGTGTACTCTTTGTAGGCAAACCGCTCGGTCGGCTTCTCAGAGTCCCGCATTTCCTGGAGCCCTTCCATGCTGTTCTTCCCGATTTCGAGAATGCAAGGCGTATAGAGCTGGAGGTAGGTCGGGCCGATTTCGCGTGCGATCATGACCGCGTTCCGGACCACCTTCTCAATGAGGGACGGCTTGCTGACGGTGCATTGAACCACGTAATGGCAGCCTGACTCGCGAGCGATTTCCGGCAGACGGACCTTGTCGAAGAGTTTCCCGACAGGCGCCATCTTGGCGACGAACCCCTTCTGCATCAGGCCGCTCTCCTGGCCACCGGTGTTGGCGTACAGTTCGTTGTCGAAACAAATCGTGGTGAATTTCTCCTGGCGGAACCAGGCTTGAAGTGTCATGTCGAGGCCGATATCGACTGTGGCGCCGTCGCCGGCGAGCACGACCACGTCTTTGGTCCGGCCTGGGAAGCGGACGCTTAAGGCGCGCTTCAAGCCGGAGGCGATGGCGTTTTGGTTACCGAAGAGGGAGTGAATGTTGTGCACGGCCACCATGGGGAACACCAGGCTGGTGCAGCCGGTGGAGCCGACCATGACGGTATCTTCGGGGTTCGGCAATGAGGCCAGGATGTACCGGAAGGCCATGGATTCCGGACAGCCGGCGCAGAGGGAGTGCTGCTCGATCAGTTCCTTGCTGTTGCCGATATCCTTCCAGCCCCGGTCTTCCTTGCCGTAGGTCGCGCTCTTGACCAGGTCTTGATAGTCGGACGGCATGATGTCGTACAGGTCTTCCGAAATCTTGATACGTTCCTTGCTCATTATGGCCTCCTCAGTGGTGCGTCGTATTCAGGGCGTTCGGTACTTGCTGCCTAGGGTGCGATCAACTGCCGCGACCGGCCAACGACATGGTGCGCATGCCGAGCAGGGTCTTGATTTCTGAGACAATAATTTCCGGTGGCATCGTCATGCCTCCGCAGACATGCGGGCCGGCGTGGACACGTTCGCTATTCGGGACGGAGGCCTTAATTTCCTTTGCCAACCATCCGGTCACGTTAAATTCGGGGACGATAATGTGCTTGGCATTTTTCGTGGCTTCACGGATTTCTTCGCCTGGCCAAGGCCGCAAGACCTTGATCTTTACCAGACCGCAACGGATGCCTTCGTCCTCGAGGAGCCGGATGGCTTCGCGACCCTGCGATACTGCCGTACCCGAGGCGACGATGAGGACCTCGGCATCGGTATTTTCTGTCTCGATCAGCCCGTTCAGCCACTTGATCGTGTGCTTGCGGGACCGTTCCACTGCCGCCCAGACTTCTTGCTGCCAGGAAGCGTGGGTGGCATAGCTGATGTAGTTGCTCTTCATGACAAATGGATCGCGCATCATCCGGACCGGCGGACATTCCATGTCCATACAGGGCACCGGCGAGCGGTATGGGTCATAGGGGGGAAGACACATATCGGCCGGGGTGAGATTGACGACGTCCTTGGTGTGCGTCACAAAGAATCCGTCGCAGCACAGGGCCAAGGGGAGATGCACATCAGGCTCTTCCGACACCATGTAGCCTTTGAGAATCCAATCGAAGAAGTCCTGTGCGGTTTCCGCATGCCAGACGAGCATGCCGGTATTCAGAAGATACGCAATCTCGAGAGTGTCAGGCTGAATCGACAGTGGGGAGTTGATGCCGCGGCAGGTGACGATCATCTGAATCGGCAACCGTGCGCCGGACCACATCGGAAAGTTCTCCATCGCGCGCATCGTGCCGGGTCCCGCGGTTGTCGTAAATACCCGAGCCCCGCCGAAGGCCGCTCCCGCGCATTGCGACATGACGGCAAATTCGCTCTCGCCGCGGAAGTAGTCGCCGATGTAACCCTCGGCAAAGAGCTCGCCGATTAAGGCGGCCGCTTCGCTCTGCGGTGTAATCGGGTACGCGATCATCACGTCACAGCTAGCCCGACGGAGCGCTTCCTTGATGACCTCGCTGCCCGTAAAGAACGACGGCGTACGCGGCGCTTCGTTCATCATCGTCCAGGTATCGGTAAAGGTCTGCCCTTTTTTATTTTTTGTGCCGATGACTGAGTGTGTGTCTGCCATGAATCATACTCCTTTCGCTAGAACCTTAAACGGCTTAGCTTAGTTTGAGGCTCCGCTCTTGGCTGACGTCAGCCGTGGTTTAACCGATCCTTTTAATCTTTTTACGGCATCGGCAAGCTTCATAATCTTTTCGACGGATGCGTCGCGGAAGGAAAGCATCGCATCTTCATGGCCGGCTTGAGCGCACATAGCAATCGTGTAGCAGGACGTGCCACCCCGAATGATTTTGAGCGACAAATTTGCCTGATGGCAGTGGACCCCGATGAACATGCAGCAATCAATTTTATTGTGCCAGATGGTCAGATTCGGGTGGTTGGGATTGATCTCGACTTCAGGATTGATTTTGGGGTACTTGGGGCGGTAGTCCGGCATCGGGATCAGCATGGGCGTTTGCCCGGGTTGCACGCATTCCTTAAGTGTGTTGTACAAGTGACGGATGGCCGTGGCCTTCTTGGCCGCCTTCTCGTTCCAGGCCCACAGGACTAAAGGGCCAGGGAAGAGGGTCGGCACTTTGGCCATGAGGAATTGTTTCGCCGCTTCCTCGTACGCCTTTTCCTCTGGGACGATTACACCGTTGATGTGAGCTTCCCCAGGGTTCGGCAACCGAATGCCCATGCTGGCAGCCGATGGAGGAAGGAAATGTTCCGGGCCTGGGAGGACACGATACTGAGTCATTACAATTTCATCTCCGGCTAAGGGGTTAAAGAACGAGAAACACAGGTTTTCCAATGATCTCAGCCATCCTCACTTTAAGCTTTTTCCATGCCTCCTGCAACCTCGCAGAAGACCCACCGCTGAGAAATTTTGGGCTATCGAGCGAGGGAGGCTTAGGCCTTTTGTCCTAAGATCCTGCGTTGCCCCCAGGCAGCCCAATAGCGCCCATCTAACTCGCATTTTAGGAGTGCGCATTATAGGGTCCGCCCGTCCAGTCTGTCAAACCAACCGGTAGGCGTCAGACTGCTCTAAACCGGCGCGTGCTTGCGCAATATACTCACACAAACTCAATGTGTTGTGTTGTGCTAGGGCAATTGATCACAGGCTGGAATGGATCCGAGGACGCAGGCTCGCTCAAGGTCATCTTTGGCGAGCCGACCCTGTAAACGTTCTCGGTAAAGCTTTGCTCTGGTGACCAGGGCGGCAGCATTGGTTGGGTCGACCCGAATAACAGTGGACAGATCTTCAATCGCCTG
>DASVEA010000305.1:0-2716 GCA_036380815.1 Nitrospiraceae bacterium | reverse complement strand
GCGGTGATGAGTGCGGGGGCCTATGGATTTGTCATGGCTTCCAATTACAATTCGCGACCAAGGGTACCTGAAGTCCTGATCAAAGACGGGGAGATCCATGTCATCAAGACCAGGGAAACCTACGACGATTTGGTGAAGGGCGAAGCGATTCCTGAATTTCTTAATTGATGAGTGGGCACGACGGACGTGTTGTCGGCGAAGGAGTCACATGTTTACAGGTACATTAATAGCCATTGTGACCCCGTTCAGAAATGGCAAGGTTGATGAGCGGGCCTTCGGCGACCTTATAGAATGGCAAATTGCCAACGGGACGAACGGGATTGTACCCTGCGGCACCACCGGCGAATCCGCCACCCTCTCACACCAGGAACACCACCGCGTGGTCGAATTGACCGTCGAGGTGGTCAATCGGCGCGTCCCCGTGATTGCCGGAACCGGCTCCAACAGCACGGAAGAAGCGGTGTCCCTCACGAAACACGCCAAGCAGGCAGGGGCCGATGGGGCGCTGATCATTACGCCGTATTACAACAAGCCGACGCAAGAAGGGCTGTACCGACATTACAAAGTGATCGCGGAGTCCGTGGATCTTCCGCAGATCCTGTATAACATTCCCGGACGGACCGGCGTGAACATGTTGCCTTCCACAGTCGCAAGGCTTTGTGGGTTACAGAGCATTGTCGGGATCAAAGAGGGGAGTGGGTCAGACCAGCAGGCTTCTGAGATTGCGCGTACGTGTGGAGATAGGATGACGGTCCTGGCGGGAGATGATGCCCTGACGTTGCCTATGATGGCAGTCGGAGGGAAAGGGGTCATTAGCGTGACATCGAACGTCGTTCCATCCGAGATGGCTCAATTGGTCAAGGCATTCATGAGCGGACGCATCGACGAGGCGCGCCGGATTCATTTCGCATTGTCTCCGCTTTTCACAGCGCTCTTTTATGAGACCAATCCAATTCCGGTGAAAACTGCGCTGGGCATGATGGGAAAAATCGATCCGGAGCTGCGGCTGCCGCTTTGTGCCATGGCGACCGAGACGAAGGACCAACTCACACGGACCTTGAAGGATGCAGGCCTCATTTAGTGTGAGGCGTAAGGAGTAGGGTTTCGGATGATCAAGGTCATTGTCGCAGGGGCTGCCGGTCGCATGGGCTGTCGGCTGGTTGCGCTGATCAAAGACTCCACCGTCTTGACGCTGGCCGGTGCGATCGAAGGGAAGGGCCATCACTCTGTGGGTGACGATGCCGGGGAGACAGCGGGCTGTGGCCGTGTGGGTCTTCCGATCACCGACGATTTCGCGGTGCTCCTTGAGAGAGGCGAAGTGGTCGTCGATTTCTCCGTTCCTGAAGCGACTCTGCACCATTTACGTACGGTAGCTCAACATCGACGAGCCATGGTGATCGGCACGACGGGTTTTTCCGCTCCCCAGCTCGAAGAGCTGAAATCACTTGCAGGCCAAGTTCCCTGCGTGTTGTCTCCCAATATGAGCGTGGGTGTCAATCTGATCTGCAAGGTCATCAGCGAGATGGCGAAAACGCTGGGGGACGAATACGATGTCGAGGTGATTGAAGCCCATCATCGTCTAAAAAAAGATGCTCCGAGTGGGACGGCGCTCAAGATTGCGGAGATCTTGGCGAAAGCTGTGAACCGCGATTTGGATCAGGTCGGCGTTTATGCTAGAAAAGGTCTTATCGGGGAACGGAAGAAGGGTGAGATCGGGATTCAAACAATTCGTGCCGGCGACATTGTCGGCGATCACACGATTCTCTTTGGAGGGATGGGTGAGCGCATCGAAGTGACGCATCGAGCGAGTAGCCGAGATACCTTCGCGCGGGGTGCCTTGCGTGCCGCTCAGTGGGTGGTTCGGCAGCCTCCAGGCCTGTACGACATGATGGATGTGCTGGGGCTCCGATAGCTCCTCCTCCCGGTTCCGGCTCCCCACATTGTGAATCTGACCGGCAATCATCCGCTGTCGTGACAGATCCTCTGTTGAAGCGCCGTCGGGTTCACATCAACTCAGCCGTCTTATGCTTGTCGTATGTGAGCGGTTTCGGTTCTGTCATAGCGCCGGCTAATGTCTTGCGGTAATAGGCCGAGGTTCCTGGTCCGCTGATTTCCGGCGACCACAGTTCAAACAGGCAAACACTGTGATCGCAAGCCCTGCGTTCAGATCCACTGCCCGTTCCGGCAACATCGCCCCGCGGCATTTATCGCAGATCGTCATGCTCGTCAATCTACCATGCTAGAAAATGGAAGCATATCCATCTGAAGTACTGGGTCTTCATGGGAAATAGGCCCTTCCGCTCACATGCAGCTAGGCCATTTGAGTAGAGGGTAGGAATGAGAATCCGTTAACTTATCAGGCAGGACAGATTATGGAGTCCTTGACAGTGATCGTGCTGTCCCCATAGGATTGTGGCATCAGAAAGAGTCCCCCACTATGTATAGGATTATCCTCATTCTCGGGCTACTTGTAGTGCTGTATTTTCTCCTCCGGCGTGCCTTTCGAGATTTCAAAGGCCAGGGCAAGCCGGACCTTCTCCCTCCTGGTAAGAATCACATGGTGCAGGATCCCGTATGCAAGGTATTTGTTCCGAGGGGAGAGGCGATTACGGAAGATATCGGGGGGCAGACATATTACTTCTGCAGCCGATCCTGCGCGCACAAGTTCCAGGAACAGCTTGCCGGCTAACAGCCAGAGTAATCAGAGTCGGAGAGC
>DASVEA010000304.1:0-4496 GCA_036380815.1 Nitrospiraceae bacterium | reverse complement strand
AACTCGACCGCGGTCGTCGGGTGGTCGACGCGATGTCCCCTCTAGTGATCACGATCGCGGTGGGGGATACGGGATGCGGTATGCCGGAGGCCGATGTGCAGAAAGCCTTCGAACCATTTTTTACGACCAAGGCGGTTGGCAAGGGCACCGGATTAGGGCTATTCTTGAGCCGCGAAACGGTCCTGGCCCATGGAGGCAATCTTGTGCTCGTGAGCGAGACTGGGCTCGGTACAACCGTGACCGTAACCTTACCTGGATTGAAGACTGAGCCGACGCGCGTGGCAGAGGGGGACTGATGCAACCAGTGAAGATTCTCGTAGCCGACGACGATGCGGTAGCGCGCGATCTCCTGGCTGAGGCATTAAACAAGGAAGGCTATGCCGTTGAAGCATTCGCCAGTGGAGAAGAGGTCATCGCTCGTGGACGCCATGGGCGAGTGGATCTGGTGCTGACAGATATTCGTATGGGCGCGGTCGATGGGCTCACGGTCTTGCGTGAATTTAAACGTATGAGCCCTGACACAGCAGTTGTGGTGCTGACCTCGTTTGGATCTCTGGAAGGTGCGATCGAAGCGATCAAGCAAGGGGCCTACGACTATCTCGCCAAGCCGTTTAAGAAAGAAGATATTAAGCTGGTGGTCAAGCGGAGTCTCGATCACTGCCGGCTCGTTCGAGAGAATGCCCGGTTTCGTGAAGAGTTGAAGAGCAAGGATGAATGGTCTCCGCTGGTGGGGAGCAGTCCCGCCATGCTGGAAGTGTATAAGCTGGTGGCTCGGGTGACCGACAGCAAGAGCTCGGTGCTCCTGCAAGGGGAAAGCGGGACCGGCAAGGAACTAATTGCGCGGGCGATCCACGCGAATGGGCCTCGTCGGGACAAGCCGTTCATTCCGGTGAATTGTGGGGCGTTGCCGGATACCCTGCTGGAGTCGGAAATGTTCGGGTATGAGAAGGGAGCCTTTACCGGCGCGGTGGGAAACAAAGTCGGCCTCTTTGAATCCGCGAACGGGAGCACGTTATTTCTCGATGAGATCGGCGAGTTGGGGCAGGCCGTGCAAGTGAAGTTGTTGCGGGTGATGCAAGATCACGAAGTCCGCCGTGTCGGCAGCACGACATCGACGAAGGTCGATGTCCGTGTCATCGCTGCGACAAATCGAGATCTCGAGCAGCTCGTCAAGGAGGGGAAGTTTCGGGACGACTTATTTTATCGGCTCAATGTCGTGCGGATCACCTTGCCGCCGCTGGTGGAGAGGCGGGAAGATATTCCGATGTTGGTGCATCACTTCTTGCAGAAGTGCGCGGGGGGGACGGCCCATGCAGTGCGCGGCGTGCTGCCGGAAACGATGGCTCTGTTGATGCAGTACCGGTGGCCCGGCAACGTGCGCGAGTTGGAAAACGCCATCGAGCGGGCTGTCTCGTTGAGTCACGGTCCCCTCCTCACGCTGGACGATTTGCCAACGTCGCTGCGTCGGACAGAACTGCCATCGAAGGAGACTGCCGGGGCGATCGGCCACAGCGATGAGGGGTGTTTGACGCTTGAGGAGGTCGAGAAGCGGCATCTCGTCCGCGTGCTGAAGGAAACCAAGGGGAATAAAGTCAAAGCCGCAAAGATTCTCGGCATTGATCGGCGCACGCTCTATCGGATGGCTGAGCGGTTTGGATTGGATCTTGGCGATGATGCCGACAGCGGAGAGTTAGAGTAGGAGAAAGGCTCACTTGGCGTTATTCGCCTTCAATCGATAGACGAGATGGGTATCAGTCTGCGAGACACCGTCGATCTCATGAATCCTGCTCAACACCAACTGGGTCAGGGCATCTTGGTCCGACACTTCCACCACCACAATAATATCCGGCTTGCCCCAGCAGGGGTCGATAGTCTTGATCTGCTTGATTCCGGACAGAGCCCGAACCACATCGCTCGTGCGTCCCGGCTGTACATTGATGAGCACATAGGCCCGATCTGACATGATTCTCCCGCCATCGACTGGGGCGTGAATTGTACATGGCACCGCAGACATAGTGGGATCCTTCCCAAGGTAGCGGATGCCTGTCTTCTCTGTCAATGCGGGAGTGCCCACAGAGGATGTGGGGAGCGTGGCGACGGCCGGTTTAGACTTCTTCATTCCTAACCTCATTTCGGGGCGACCAGTACGTCGATAGCAAATGAATCGTTCACACTCGTGAGACTAGCTTCGAGCCCTCGAGGGTTTCCGATACGGCCTTCTGGGTCGTACATAAAGCACAAGAGCGTTGTGCAGCGGCCGTGGGATCGATACCGTTCTGCGTCAATCCGGAGTTGGTCGGTGAGATCTTTGACATTGAGACCTGGGCGTGTTTTCTTGACGATCACCGCAAGACGACTGTCGTTTAGTAAGAGTGTCGTGCGCGGGGTTCCGCTTGAATAACTCGGCGTCCATTCATCCGTGTCGATATTGTCGAATTGGATCCGCAGGAGTGCATGCAGCAGATCTTGCGCATCGAATTCGTCTTCCACACTTAACGTGGCTCGATATTCCCCACGGAGTCGCAACTGCCGAGCGACGGAGTGGAATCGACAACAGAGTGTCTTCACGCGTTCGACAGAGTCCGATCCGGCCTGAGGAGACTGAGGCGCGGGCTCCTGGTGCGAGGAGGATCCGATCGGCATCGCGGGACGCGTCTGCAGATGCGTGAGGACGGGAGGCGCTTCCTGCATCTGGTGTTCTGGCATGGAGGAGGGAATTGGATGCATGATGGGCTCCGGTTCACGTTGTGGTGGTTGCAGTGGCCTGCTGGCATGTGACGAAGCCGCCTGCGCGGGCTGTACACTTTGGGGTGGCTGATGCAGGGGTGCCGGAGCGAGCAGAGCCACAGGTGGCGGTGGCGTACCCGACATCGCCGTCGAGGTCGGGGCTGATGAAATCGGTGCTGGTTCAAGCAGAGATGTGGATGGGCTCGGACTAGGATCCGCCTCTCCTGATGCAGCTGAGGGCCCCGGGGGGAGCGGAGGTGGACTCGGTGCTGCGGTGGCTGAGGACAGGTCGAGATTCGTGGTCATGGCGACGGACATGATCATAGGCGGTGGCGTGACCGGAGCTGCTTGCGTCATGGTCATGTGGACCATCGGGGGCGATGCCGGCACTAAGGTCATCTGTGGGCGTGTGGGTAGTGGTGGGGCCGGAGGTGTTGCTGGGATCTGTTGGGGAGAAGCTCCTCCTTGCAGGTCGAGTTTCTTCTGCTCAAGCGTGGCAATAAGGGTCTTGATCAGGGCGATGCTCTGCTGCGTGTCCTTAGGGCTGCCCATGAGAAGTCTGTGGTGCCGATGCTCTTGGAATTCAGGGGATTTCTCGCCAAACGTGCGGCGAATGCACTCACGGAATTGCAGCTCTGTTCTCGCCTTGGCCGCGTCGAGATAAGGGAAGCCCTCTCTGCCAAGGTCTTCCACCTGTGCGAGGAATTCCTGGAGATTTCCGACACCACGGGTGAGCTCTTCAACCGTGGAGGCTTTGGAGCGTGAGCGGGACTGTTCTGATGTTTTTGCTCGTGCCATGGAGTGTAGGGAAAGTCTAGCCCACCCTCCACAACGTGGCAAGAAAACATGGGAAAGCGGACGAGGGCTTTGGCAGCCGGTTGAGGTAGAACGATATGTCTGCTGTATGTCGCAGGGCCTAATCGCCCGGCTCATTAAGCCGCGAGGGCTGCGATGACGTTGGCATCGACATCCTCGGGAGCCCAATCCTGTTATGGCCTGGCGTTTATGCGCTTGAAACGACTGCGGCCAGTTCCTGTCCGCGACGATTCCGCTCCATCACGGGGTCAAGGACGTTTCCGCAGTTGAGGCAGCGCCAACCTACCAGCCACATACTTTCAGCGCTCTCCATGAGATCTAAGAAATGATCTTTAGTCATACAGCCCTGGCAACGAGTACAGGTCATGATGCCCTCCTTGTGTGCCCCTCTAGTAGGATGCTGAAAAAGTCTGCCAGTGGCGCTCTCGCTTCGCTCAGAAGCTCAACGTACCGACCGTACGCCTCGCCTCTTCGTTCAGTGGGCCTTGCTGAACAGCCTGTTTGAGCATCCTGCACGCGGTTGTCCTGTTGTCCCAGATATGCCGGCCTTTGAATGTCCACGGTGCCACAATAGTTTTTCCGCAGACTCCTGGACACAAGAGTAACGGGGCACCGCGAAGCTGGTTAGACCTAAAAGAGGTACCTCAAAAGAAGGGGGACGTGATGTAGACTGAAGTGGTGTGGGAGTCTGGTGCCTGAAGCGCAAGACATGCGAGAAAGGCACGATTCGAAGTTCGCAGATCGAAGATCCGAAAACCTCGAACTTCGAATCTCCAAACGCTGAAGAGGCCGACAGCACGAGCGATCTTGGGTTGGTGCCCCCGATACGAATTGAACGTACGACAAACGGTTTAGGAAACCGCTGCTCTATCCAACTGAGCTACGGGGGCGTGGCTTGAATTTAGCGCACTTACGGGAGGATTGGAAGGGGCGAGTGCGGGCACTGTGCCCAG
>DASVEA010000303.1:0-2780 GCA_036380815.1 Nitrospiraceae bacterium | reverse complement strand
ACGATCAGAATGTGCTCGCTCGACGGTCGCAGTGGGACCAACACGGGTGCCATTCCCGGGAGAGTGAACCAGCAAGCTTCGAGGGGAGCGGGAGCAGCCAGACCATCCTTCTTGCTCGCAAAATGCGCACGATGAAACGGTGCTCGTCCGATGCGCGCAGTGAGGGACAGTCCGGCGACTCCCTCTTAAAGAGAGACGAGCAAACGAGGACCGGCCAAGTGATTGGATGTTCTTCGAGAGCGCGTAGGTGCGGATTGACTGGGACAATCCTGAATAAGTAAAATATCAAGATATTCTCCACCGGAGAACGACTGTAATCAGACAAGAGGATATCCGGCAGGGGATGGTATGCGGCAGTGTCCATTTAGTCTGTTCAAACAAGGAGGTCGCGATGCATGTGATGGGACGTATCGGGTTCATGGGATTAGGGGTCGCGTTAGCGGGCTGTCTCAGCGGAGCACCAGTCTTCGCAGGGGATAACCCAGATAAAGCACCAATAGAGGATGGGTCGAAGGTTATGATTATGTCGCCCAAGGACGGGGACAAGGTCAGCGACAGCTTTGAACTGAAGTACGACTTGACCAAGGGCTCCCAAGCTACGCATGTCCATGCGTACGTGGACGATGAGTATCAGAAGGGTTTTAAGGGGGAGCTTAAGGGCCTGAGCAAGGGGACGCACAAGGTCACCGTGAAAGGTGCCACGAAGGACCATGATCTTGTCACGGCCGCCCATTCCGTGACCGTTGACGTGCAATAGGGCTGCGGCTACGACCAGCCATCTTCAAAGCCACCAGGGCCTCTAGTAAAAGAGGCCCTGGTGCGACGCATTTTCACAAACCGTTTCAGGAAAGATTGAAGGTCAGGTCTTGAGTATAACGTCACGCGGCATTCCGTCTCTTCCGATTAACCCCTCACGCCTTACGTTTCACTTCTTATCGGTTTGCCGTCACGGCGAGGCGGAACCCTAAGGCGTGCAATAACGCATCGAGGCTCTTTAGCTCGGGATTCCACGCTCCGATAGCATCTTGTAGAGGCTTTCGCGGTTGAGTTTCGATTTATCGGCAAGTTGTGCCACGCCACCTTGCGCTTCGGCCACGTTTACGAAGCCCTGTTTCGCAGCGCGTGGCGTCGGCCTTTCCGAAATTTGACACCTGCCTATCCGAAACGTAGCCTGTCCCTGGTTTCCTTTTATGACTCACAAACGGGTTGTCATCATCGGGGGCGGTTTCGGAGGCCTGACGGCCGCGCAATCGCTGCGTGATGCCGAGGTGCTGCTCATCGACCGCACCAATCATCACCTTTTTCAACCGTTGCTCTACCAGGTGGCCACTGCCGCGCTGTCTCCCGGCGATATCGCCTGGCCATTACGCACTATCTTTCGGCGGCACCCGCATGTTCGCGTGGTCATGGATGAAGTTCTGTCCATCGATCGTGCGGCGCGTCTCGTGCGGTTGCGGGTCGGCGCGCCGATTGGGTTCGACGTCCTCATCGTAGCACCCGGATCGAGGCACTCTTATTTCGGGCACGACGCGTGGGAGCAGTCCGCACCAGGGATCAAGACCCTAGCCGACGCGGTCTACCTTCGCGAGAAGATGCTGCTGGCGTTTGAGGAGACGGAACGCCGGCGGATTGCCACCGGCACACGGGATCGACTCACCTTCGTGATCGTGGGGGGAGGTCCCACCGGCGTGGAGTTGGCCGGTGCGCTGGCGGAGATCGGACGGAAGGCCATGGGGCCGGATTTTCCGAACTTGCGCCTCGACGATCTCGCCATTCTGCTCGTAGAAGGTGGCTCTTGCATTCTGCCAGGGTTCAACTCCGACCTGTCAGCGAAAGCGGCTACCGCGCTCGAGCGCATGGGCGTCACGATCAAGCTCAACAGCCTCGTGAGTGAGATCCTTGCCGATGGCGTGATGATCGGAAGCGAATTCATTCGATCCACGAATATCATCTGGGCGGCAGGCAACAAGGCGTCGCCGCTTCTGACCTCGCTCGCAGTTTCCCAGGACGGGTCCGGTCGGGTCAAGGTCCAACCGGATCTGACGATTCAGGGTCATCCCTGGATCTTTGTCATCGGCGATGCCGCGCATTGTGCCGGTCCGGGAGGCAATCCCCTGCCGGGATTAGCTCCTGTCGCCATACAGCAAGGCCGCTATGTCGGGATGCTCATTCGAGAGGAGACCGCTCCGGACCAGCGCTGGCCCTTTGTCTACGCGGATCAAGGCATGCTGGCTACCATTGGACGCGCACAAGCTGTGGCACAGATCGGCCGATTTCGCCTGTCCGGACTGGCCGCCTGGTTGCTTTGGTGCGTGGTTCACATCTTCTTACTGATCGAGTTCCGCAGCCGCGTGCGAGTGATGTCGGAATGGATGTGGTACTACCTCACATTCAAGCCGGGCGCGAGAATCATCTATACGCAGCTGCGACAATCCGATGAAGAAGAGAGAACGCCATCGTCACGCTCCGCGGGGTCTGACTCGAAGGAATGAGTCGGTCCAGAAAAAATGAAGGTTTGACCGGGCAATCCAATATTACGTGGCGAAGAAATGCCTTAGCCCACCGTTTCAAGGCGCCACCTGTCACAATTCCTATTTGATTTTCGACAACCACCTTCCTACAATCCTGCGTCAATGCAATCGCCTTACAAGGAGAACCAGCTCCCATGTCTGAGACAGTTTCACGAATGACTCGACCCACGCCTGTCCCTTACCCAATCGCCGGCCCCCTGCTTGTCCTGATCCTTATGAGCCTCGTCCCGGTCTCGCTCACTAAGGCAC
>DASVEA010000302.1:0-6293 GCA_036380815.1 Nitrospiraceae bacterium | reverse complement strand
GCCGGGAGGTGCGGAGGTAGGCGGCTCCCACTTGCTGATTGTTTTAGAGGGTAGTTTGGAGGCGATGCTAGTCTGCTTCGGGTTCAGATGACCCGTGCTGATGCGACACCCGGTCTTCATCGAACATCTCCGCCATTTCCTCGGCGATCATGTCACGATCGTTTGGAACTGAAACGAGCGGGATTTCTTTCCGGCCTTTTTTTACAGTTTCGGCCGCAGGCGGGTCTGTCACCGGCTGTTTTGGCTTGTCGTCCATGCTGAAAGTATACACTACGGCAGTGATGAAAAGGGGACTTATTCGAAGGCTTCCAGGGAGGAACGCTCCGGGTAGGTTTTCTGGCACGAGGTACAGGTCAGAAAATAGATGGATTCTCGGACCGACATGGTAATACGAAAATTGAGGTTCACGCCTTGGTGGTTACAGGTCGGACAGGACATTTCTTTAAGCCGGTAAGGGATATCCGGTTGTGTGCGCAGGTAGAACTCCATATCTGTGTAGATGGGGAAGGTGTAGTAGCATTTTCTACAGATGCCTCGCCATTCACCGTCCGCCTGCATAGAGCGCTCATCGATTCCAAAGCTTGACCCTTTGCAAATGGCGCACTGAACGGTCTCAAGTCTGGTTTCAACTTCCTTAACCGTCGGGCTGGGCATCGGGGTGGTTCCTTGTGCAGAAGTCGGAGATATTGTGTGGCCAGTATAGCGTTCACAAGCAAGCGACCGCAACCAGTCAGGGGCAAGATTTCTCCTTGACCTGGCGAGCCTGCCGTTTATACTGAGTCCACCATGCACTTGATCACCGAGACTCTGTTGGTCGGAAATATTAACGATGCGAGGGAACCGCCACTAAAGATCGGCGCGTTGCTCCTTGTTGCCGCTGAGTATACGTTGGAGTCCCCCGGGTGGCTGGTCTCTGGCAGGATTCCATTTTCGGAATATGCCGAAGCCGAGCCACTCTTGTTGGACCGAGCCGTAAGTTGGGTCGAACAGCATTATTCAGGCAATCGGGTCATGGTCTGTTGCCGCGCCGGTATGGGCCGGTCTGTGTCGGTCGTGATGGCTTATCTCTGTTGTGTCCAAGGGATGACGTATGCTGAGGTCCTGAAGTTGGTCATGAGGCGCCGACCCGGTGCCATGCCACTTCCAAATCTCGAAGACGCGATCAACCAGGTCCGCTTGCTCCGCGAGGCTCGTGCGACGGACAAGAAGAACCTCGTTTCACGCCCTGCCCCTGGCGCGTAACCACAGTATCGAAAGCGCGCCTTCCGACAGCAGCCTATACACACATTGCCTTTCCTGTACTGCTCATGGCCTAATCCAGGATCGCATGGCACGCATGCGGCCACTTCACTGAGGACCTCTCTCGATGCCGGAATTGCCTGAAGCCGAAGTCGTAGCTCGGCAGTTACGAGATCATCTCGTCGGCGCACAACTCAACGAGTGTCTGGTTGGACGGGCGGATATTGTTCGGGAAGGGTTGCCCACGCTCTTGTGGTATCACGGCGCGGTGCTGGAAGGGGTGGAGCGATATGGCAAGAGCGTCGCACTGGGGTTTAAAAAAGAGGGCGAACTCAGATATGTGGTCGCGGAGCTTGGCATGACAGGCCTCCTTCTCTTTCGCGCGACTCAGACGAAATATCCGCAGCACGTGCATGTCCGCATGTCGTTCACGGGGGGCCGTGAATCAGAACTGCGCTATTGGAACCCTCGCCGTTTCGGACGGCTTTCCTTGCTGGATGGGGCAGGACTTGACCGCTACCGGGCTCGCCGGTTTGGGGTTGATCCCCTCATGGTGCCGTGCGATGAGTTCGTCCGTCTCATGCAAGCCAGGCGTGGACGCCTGAAGCCCCTGTTGATGCATCAGCAAGTGATCGCAGGGATTGGGAATATTTACGCGAACGAAATTCTTTTTCGCGCAAGGCTCCATCCGAACCGTGAGGCGAGTCGGCTACGCGCGATGACGATTATCATGCTCTATGACACCATGCAGACGGTGCTTCGAGAGGCGATTTCCTGTGGCGGGTCAAGCGTCAAAGATTTCTATGCACCGGATGGCACGGAAGGCCGATACAAGCGCCGCCATCTCGTCTATGGCAAAGAAGGTCAACCCTGTTCCAACCATTGCGGACGGATGATTCGCCGTCTCCAAAGTGAACGCAGCTCATATTTTTGTCCCGCCTGCCAATCCAACCGCCTTCCAGGATAATTCTTGCCCTACCCACGTGAGATGCTATGTCACGAAATTATGATATTGCTCCATAGTTTCGAGCATTTAGACCATGGCGCATCCGCCGTCATCGCCACTAGGCCTTTTGAGCCCTCTTCAGTTAGTCCCTCTGACGTATTGAGTCCCCCAACCGATTTCGTTAGAATCCTCCTCCTTTATAATTGTTTCTCACCATTTCTGATGGAGTGACGCCATGGCGAAGGTGCTTGAAGGTCCCGGGATGGGGCTGATGAAGAAGTGGGGCATCACGGTCCCCCACTATGTCGTCGTCACCTCGGTTGACGAATTGACGAAGCTCGGCCAAGCCAATGAATGGCTCAAGAAATCCAAATTGGTGGTCAAGGCTCATGAAGCACTCGGCTCTCGCTTCAAGCTCGGCTTGGTGAAGGTCGATCTGGATCTCAAAAGAGCAGAAGCAGCGACCAAGGAGATGATCGGTCGCCAAGTGGGCAGCATCACTGTCTCGCAAGTGATCGTGTCCGAAATGATTCCGCACAAGGAGGAATATTATTGTGCGGTGAAGTCCACCCGTGCAGGGACGGACCTTCTGGTCGCTAACTGTGGCGGCATTGAAGTCGAATCGAATTGGGAGCGCGTGAAGCGCCTGGCATTGGAAGTCGGGGAGCAGCCTTCGGCGGACGCGCTTGAAAAGCTGGCCAAGGATGCGGGTTTCACCGGTTCTCTCTTGAAGAAAATGACTGATTTCGCGGGCAAGATGTTTGTCTGTTTTGACAGCGAAGATGCGCAGTATTTGGAAGTGAACCCCGTGGTCCTGCGCGAGCACGACAGTGAACTGATCGCATTGGATGCAGTGACGCTGCTCGATGGCGACGCCAAATTTCGGCACCCAGATTGGAACTTTTCCTTTGCCGCAGAATTCGGCCGTGCCTATTCCAAGCACGAAATGGAAGTCATGGCGGTCGATTCAAAGATCAAAGGCTCGGTCAAATTTATCGAAATTCCTGGCGGGGACACAGCCATGCTTCCAGCCGGCGGTGGCGCCAGCATCTATTATTCCGATGCGGTCGTCGCACGTGGTGGCAAGTTGGCCAATTACGCCGAATATTCAGGCGATCCTCCAGACTGGGCGGTCGAAGTGTTGACGGATAAGGTGTGCTCGTTGCCTGGGATCAAGAACATCATCGTCGGCGGCGCGATTGCCAATTTCACCGACGTGAAGAAGACGTTCGGCGGCATCATCAATGGATTTCGCAAGGCGAAGTCCGAGGGCAAGCTCAAGGGCGTCAAGATTTGGGTGCGTCGCGGTGGCCCGCGTGAGAAGGAAGGGCTCGATGCGATGCGCGCGCTTAAGGACGAAGGGTTCGACATCAACGTATTCGACCGCAATACGCCGCTCACCGATATCGTCGATAAGGCGCTCCAAAAGTAGTAACGAGTGCTGAGACCTGAGTGCTGAGTTGGCGGAAACTGCGTGTTAGCTCAGGACTGATCGCTCAGCACTCAGCACTGAAGAGAAGGGGAGATCCCGATGAGTATCCTGGCAAACAAAGATACCTATGTAGTCATACAGGGCGGTGTCGCAGGGGTGAACGCTGCGCGCCGGATGGCCGAGTTCTGCTACTTGATCAAGCGTTCGTTGAACGTCCTGGCCTTCGTCTATCCACCTGACGCCGGCAAGACGAACGAGATTCCCTATGGCAGTGGTTTGCTGGCTATTCCCGTCTATAAGACTGTCGCGGAAGCTACGAAGAACCATCCGCAGATCAACACCAGCCTCGTCTACATTGGCGCCGATCGGGCGATGAAAGGCGGGATGGAAGCCCTGGACGACTCGCACATCAAGGTGGTCTCCATGATCACCGAGGGTGTGCCGGAAAAAGATGCCAAGATCCTGGGCCGTCATGCGACCAAGCTTGGAAAGGTCTTTAATGGTCCTTCGTCGATCGGCATTGTTTCAGCCGGCTCCTGCCGGTTGGGTGTCATCGGCGGCGCCTTTGATAACCTTGTCCTTTCCAAGCTCTATCGTGAAGGCTCGTTCGGCGTCATCACCAAGTCTGGCGGCCTCTCCAACGAAATCATCTGGATCTGCTCGCAGTTTGCGGACGGCATCACGACGGCCATCGGGATTGGCGGCGATGCCTATCCGGGAACAGACTACGTCAGCTATCTCGAAATGTTCGAGAACGATCCGCAAACGAAGGCGGTCGTCATCGTCGGCGAAATGGGCGGCGATCTCGAAGAGCGGGCAGCCGAGTGGTACGGCGCAAAGACGCGGCGTGTAAAGTTGATTGCTGTCGTCTCCGGCTTCTGCCAGGAAAGTTTGCCGAAGGGCATGAAGTTCGGCCACGCAGGCGCCAAGGAAGGCCTGAAAGGCGAAGGATCGGCCCGTTCCAAGTCCGATGCCCTCAAGAAGGCCGGTGCGATCGTGCCGGCGACATTCGGTGCCTTGGGCCCCGCCATCAAAGAGACCTATCAAGGTCTGTTGAAATCAGGCCAGGTCAAGGAGCCGGTTGAGCCGGCTATGCTGCCAAAGCTGCCGAAGAGTATCGAAGAGGCGATGAAGGCGGACGAAGTCATGGTCGCCCCGCTGATCCGCACCACGATCAGCGACGACCGCGGCGACGAACCCTGCTACGACGGGTACCCCGCTTCCGAGCTCATCAACAAAGGCTACGAAATTCCCCATGTCGTGGGCCTGCTTTGGGACAAACGGCTGATCTCCAAACAAGAAGCAGAAATTATCAAGCGCATCATGATGCTCTCGGCCGACCATGGCCCCTGCGTCAGCGGGGCCATGGGGACGATCATCGCGGCTTGCGCAGGTATCGGCCTGTCCCAGTCGGTTGCAGCCGGACTGATCATGATCGGCCCTCGCTGCGGCGGCGCCGTGACCGATGCCGGTCGCTATTTCAAACATGCGGTGGACAACAAGATGTCCGTCGACGAGTTCCTCACCTATATGAAGAAAAACGTCGGGCCGGTGCCGGGGATCGGTCATCGCGTCAAGAGCCTGCGCAATCCGGACAACCGAGTGAAGGAGTTGGTCGGCTACGTCAAGAGTTTGAATATCAAGACTCCCTGCCTGGACTTTGCGCTCGAAGTGGAAAAGATTACCTCGGTGAAGAAGGACAACCTGATTCTGAACGTGGACGGAACGATGGCGGCGGTGCTCGTCGATATCGGGTTCCCAGTTGACAGCTTGAACGGTTTCTTCATTCTTTCACGCACGATCGGATTGATCGGGCATTGGGTGGATCAGAAACGTCAGGATAGCCGCTTGATCCGGCTGTTCGATTACTTGGTCAATTACGCGGCGCCGAAAAGGCGGGAAGTTCCGCCTCTTAAGTAAATTTTGAATGATGAATTATGAATGATGAATTGAGAGATAGAGAGAAGGGGGGAAGCGATGTCGCTTGAAATCGCCAAGAATCTATATACGAAGATGCCGGATGTGTTCGCCAAGGCCAGAAAGAAGTTCGGACGTGGCCTGACCCTGGCGGAGAAGGTGCTGGTTTCACACGCGGACAATTTTGACACCCAGACGTGGGAGCGTGGTAAGGCGATGTTGGCTCTGCGTCCTGATCGTGTGGCGATGCAAGACGCAACGGCCCAGATGGCCATGTTGCAGTTCATGCAGGCCAACAAACAGAAAGTGGCCGTGCCGAGCACTATCCATTGCGACCACTTGATCCGTGCCGAGATGGGTTCTGAGAAGGATCTGCTTCGTGCGGTGGACGAGAACAAGGAAGTCTATAATTTCCTCGCCTCTGCGGCCAAGAAGTACGGCATTGGTTTCTGGAAGCCCGGCGCCGGGATCATTCATCAAGTCGTGCTGGAAAATTACGCATTTCCAGGTGGCTTGATTATTGGAACCGACTCGCATACGCCCAATGGTGGAGGGCTTGGGATGTTAGCCATCGGTGTCGGCGGTGCCGATGCCGGCGAAGTGATGGCCGGCCTGCTATGGGAAGTCCTCCATCCGAAACTGATCGGCATTCGCCTGACCGGTAAGTTGAGCGGCTGGGCCTCGCCGAAGGACGTGATTCTGTACCTCTGCGGCTTGCTCACGGTGAAGGGCGGAACAAATAAGATCGTCGAATACTTT
>DASVEA010000301.1:0-3449 GCA_036380815.1 Nitrospiraceae bacterium | reverse complement strand
ACGCCGCAGCCGTCGGCCGATCCGTTGACGGATCATTTGCTCAATGAGGCGGCCAAGAACTTGGTGCAGTTTTTCGACCCGGTTCACGGCGGATTCGGTGAGGGGCCGAAATTTCCAACGGTCCCCCCGCTCAGCCTGTTGTTGCGCCAGACGGCTCGGACGAAAGACATCTCCTATCAAGAGCAGGTGCTGTTACAGCTCAAAACCATGGCAGCTGGAGGGATCTACGATCATCTCGGCGGCGGGTTCCACCGCTACTCGGTGGATGGCCAGTGGTTGATTCCCCATTTCGAGAAGATGCTCTACGACAACGCACAGCTGGTGCGGATCTACCTCGATGGATGGCGTGTCACCAAAGAGAACCGGTTTCGCGAAGTGGTGGAAGAGACCTTGGAGTATGTTCGTCGTGAACTCACGCATCCAGACGGCGCGTTCTTTGCTGCGCAGGATGCCGACAGTGAGGGGCATGAGGGAACCTACTTCGTCTGGGAGACGGGAGAAATTGCCGCGGTACTGGGGGCCGAAATGGCTGAGGAGTTCTGCCGGAGCTATGGGGTGACGGAGAGCGGAAATTTTGAAGGCAAGAACGTATTGAATCGGCTTGGTGGGATTCAGCGCAAGCCCGACGCGCAAGAGGAGGCGGAGTCCTTATTGCGGCCTGCCAGGATGAAGTTGCTTGCAGCACGAGAGCGACGGATGAAGCCGCAGCGGGACGACAACATACTCACGAGTTGGAATGGGATGATGGTGTCCGCCTATCTCGACGCCTATCACGCGTTCGGGGTCCCCGCGTATCTGGCGGCAGCGGAACGGGCGCTCACATTCCTGCTGGATTATGCGGTCGAGCACGGGCGAATCTATCGTACGGTCAGAGCGGGGAAGGGGTCCTTGAACGGCTATCTGGACGATGCAGCCTGTCTCGCCGCCGCATTGCTGGACGCGTTTGAGGCGACGTCGCATCGGTGGTACCTGGATCAAGCCCGCGAGGTAACGGACAATTTGCTGGAGCGATATTGGGATGAGGCGGCGGGTGGGTGTTTTTATACCAGCCGCGACCACGAAACCCTCCTCTATCGCATGAAGTCCGGTACCGACAGTGCAATTCCATCCGGTAATGCCATTGTCGCCTCGGTCTTATTGAGGCTTTTCTCGTTCACAAGAGAGCAGAGGTATCATGACCGGGCTGAGCACCTGTTCCGAGTGTTTCGGAGCGTGATGGAGCACAACGCCTATGGCGCATCGGCCATGCTCTGTGCGCTTGATTGGTTCCTGACGACGCCACAAGAAATTGTTGTTGTCGGGACTCGTGGCGATGCGATGACCGAATCGTTGCTTTCAACAGTCCATCGACGCTATCTGCCGAATCGTGCGGTGTTGGTGGTCGAAGCCTCTCGTCGTGCCGGGGAATCCGACTTGGCACTCGCCGCAGGGAAGACGAGTGTGAACGGGCAGCCAACGGC
Source organism: Nitrospiraceae bacterium (assembly GCA_036380815.1). GTDB lineage: Bacteria > Nitrospirota > Nitrospiria > Nitrospirales > Nitrospiraceae > Palsa-1315. Next base: position 1,989 of record DASVEA010000301.1, on the reverse strand, counting down.
GTACATCTGTCAACGTCAGACCTGTTCGCCTCCGGTGACGGAACACCACCAATTGGACTTGTTATTGTAGGGAGGGTGCCATGGGCGCAGGTAACTCGGGCAAAGGATTGTACGATCACCTCTACCGCCGATTCTTCGAGAATCGCGAATCGCATCAGGGCTATGAGTTTCAGCATGCGCCCGGTGGAAGCGCTCCAACGCCGGGCGTCACATTTCCGGATCGTCTTCGATGGTGGGCGTGGGGTCGATGGAGACGTCGAAAGGTTATCATGGCCGCCCGCGACCGGTTCCAACAAGACATTCTCGATATCAAGAGGCGGCTACCGAAGTAAGAAGAGATCGAGACGAGAGACGTGAGAGAGCGTGGCGTAAGAGTGAAGGCTAGGTGTATCGGCATGGTCTCCGTTGTACTTGGAGTAGCCGGGATTGCCGGTGAGTGGAGCTTCTATGTCGAACGGTCCCATGCTATTCAGGCAGAAAGCCGGGCGGAAAAAGAAGCCAACTTGAAAGGTCAGGCCCAAGGGGGGTTGTTTAATCGGTGGACCTTCGACCAGCAGAAGTCTGGCGAGGCTCCTGCCGGATTCTCGATGCTTGAGTTTGGCGAGGGGCCGGCTGCGGACTGGGCGATCGAGGCTGATACCGATGCCCCCTCCCTGTCCAACATTCTGGCCGTGAACTCATCGTGCCAGGCCGTGACCTGTTACCGTTTGATCGTCGCCGACGGGTTTCAGTATGAATATCCAGATGTGTCGGTCAGGATGCGATTTCCCGTCGACGTTGCGACGGGAGTGGGGGGAGTGGTGTTTGGGGTGAAGGATGCCACGCACTTCTATGCGGCGGTAGTCGATCTTGCGATGAAGACGCTGGAAGTGAGTCGGGTGGTGGATGGAAAGGAGACGAGACTAGGGCGGTCGTCGATTACGCTCAAAGCGGTTCCCTGGCATACGCTGCGAGTCCAGAGGAACACCATTCTCAGCAAGGACTTTATCGAAACCTTCTTTGACGGGCAACTCGTCGTAACGGTGGAAGATCAGTCGCTGGCGATCGGTCAAGTTGGGCTCCTGGTTCGGGGTCAAACAGCGCTCAATTTTGATAGCTTACATGCCATTCCACTTTTTTCTCAGCGACCGCTTTCTGCTCCAGCTGCCTATTAGATGGACGTACTGTGTCGTGTGTAATTGCGACATCGCTTGCATTTGAGGTGGCCAAGGAGTAGAGTACGGTTTGTGTATCATCGCGAAAGGCCTGGTGGTGATACCACAGAGAGAGACAAGGCCTAAGACAGTTGTTGTTTTGGTTCTGCCCGGGAATTTGATCGGAAGCCAGCCTTGAGCCGCCATGGTGTTTGCGTCTTCGGCCCACTCCTTCCTCACTTTGTTCTCGAGTCCAAGACAACACATATACTCAAAGGAGGAGCCCAATGGGTTCGAAGATCTATGTCGGGGGTTTGCCGTATTCCACAACTGAGCAGCAGCTGAGCGATTTGTTTGCTGTTCATGGAGCGGTGACATCATCCCGGATCATCACAGATAAGTTCACCGGCCAGTCCCGCGGGTTTGGGTTCGTGGAGATGTCCTCGGATTCAGAAGCGCAGGCGGCGATCACCGCGTTGAACGGCACTGAGTTGGGTGGTCGCACGTTGACCGTCAACGAAGCGCGCCCACAGGAGCCACGTACAGGTGGCGGTGGTGGTGGTCGTGGTGGTCGCGGCGGGTCTGGTGGTGACCGGTACTAAGCCGTAACGAGTGTTCACACGTCGGGGCTGCCTATCCGGCAGCCCCGCTATTTCCTTCCTAGAATTGCCCATCAACGCGATGCGTTTCTCGGCTCTCTGACCAGGCCGGACCGTGCAGTCCCAGGAAGTGTGCCCCATACAAGGAGTCTTATGTCTACGTTTGCTGATATGAATCTGCCCCAGTCCCTTGCCCAGCGCCTGATACAGGCGGGCCTGATGACACCCACGCCGGTGCAACAGGCTGCCATTCCACT
>DASVEA010000300.1:0-5599 GCA_036380815.1 Nitrospiraceae bacterium | reverse complement strand
TTGAAGTTGCAGCGGGGATCGAAACTTCAATTCCGACTCCCGTAGCTGGCTCCCCCACGCAGGACGCTCAAATAGTTCGTCCAGCAAGGCCGCAGGCGAGTTGAAACCGGAGGCGTACCCTCTGGGGTACGTTGAGGATTTCGACGAGTCGAGAACGAAGCTGGCGGACTTTTTCAGCGTCCTGCTAGCTAGGACCGTTCCTGCCAGGCCCTCAGCCGCCTAGCCGTAATTACCCCATCCACACGCTCAACGGTTTTGAGCACCTGCTCAAGATGGCGGGTGTCTGAAACTTCCACGACAAAATCCAGCACAGCTTTCTGATCCTCCCGCGTCGTGATCTCGGCACGGCTGATGTTGGCATGGCATTCCGCAATCGCGGAAGACACGTTTGCCAACACTCCGGTCTTATCGACGGCCATGACGGACACTTTGACTGAGTGCGTGCTGGGTGTGGCAGCGTCCCACTCCACTTCCACCAGCCGTTCCTTGTCGTAGTCCAGCGCCTCAAGATTCGGACAATCGACGGCATGGATCGTCAACCCGCGGCCACGAGTAATGTACCCGAGGATGCGGTCGCCGGGTACGGGATGACAACAGCGCGACAGCTGCATCAGCAGATCCCGAGACCCTTTGACCTGTACGCCTGTGCCGTCGCTCTTCCCACCTACCGCTTTACGCGCGGTGGGACGTTCCTGAGCTGGCGCCTGCGCTCCGGATGACGGAGCCGTGAGTTTGCCGATGACCTGCGAGGTCGCCACACGGCCGAACCCTACTGCCGCAGCCAATTCGTCGGTGCTGTCGAATCCCGACTGACGAGCGACTTCCAAGAGCTCCGCCGATTTGAACATCCGGGCCGGCGCCATCCCTTGACGGCGGAATTCCGACTCCAGTAAACGACGGCCGATCTCGATACTCCTCTTCTGCTCTTCAAGCTTGATCCAGTGTTTGATCTTGGTCTTCGCGCGCGAGGTGCGGACAAACTTCAACCAGTCTTTGTGCGGCGATTGCGTGGGAGATGTCAGAATTTCGACCGTATCTCCGCTGGCCAGTTGATGCTTGAGCGGCACGATCTTCCCGTCCACCTTGGCCCCGACACAATGGTCTCCGACCTGGGTGTGAATCGCGAATGCAAAATCGATGGGTGTCGATCCCCTCGGCAACTCTTTCACAATGCCTTTGGGAGTGAACACATAGACCACGTCGTGGAAGAGGTCGAGCTTCACCGAGTCCATGAACTGCCGGTTATCCGTCAAATCTTCATGCCATTCGACGAACTGGTGGAGCCAGCCGAAGGCCTTGCTGTCACGATCTGCAACGTGTCCTTGCTCTTTATACTTCCAATGCGCGGCGATGCCGTGCTCGGCGATACGATGCATATCCTCCGTGCGGATTTGGAATTCGACATGCTCTCCCTTTGGGCCCACCACCGTCGTATGCAGAGATTGGTAGAGATTGGACTTTGGAATCGCGATATAGTCTTTGAAGCGCCCGGGCACGGGCCGCCAGGTTGAGTGAATCACCCCGAGCACGGCGTAACAGTTCATCTTCGTATCGGTCACGATCCGCAGCGCAGTCAAGTCGTAGACCTCTTCGAACGTAATCGATTGCTTATTCATCTTTTGATAAATACCGTAGAGATGTTTGGGCCGGCCGTAGACTTGTCCAGCCAATCCGTTCTCCTGCATGGCCCTCTTCACGAGATGGCGGACTTCATCAATATACTGCTGCCGATCCTCGTCCCGTTTCGCCACACGGACACGCAATGTCTCGTAGACCTCAGGCTTGATGTGCTTGAGACACAGATCCTCCAGCTCATTCTTGATCCACCCGATTCCAAGGCGGTTCGCTAACGGAGCATAGATCTCCAGTGTTTCCTGGGCGATCTCCTGCCGCTTGGCCACGCTGAGATGTTCCAAGGTGCGCATGTTGTGCAGCCGATCGGCGAGCTTGATGAGAACGACCCGGATATCATCCGCCATCGAAAGCACCATCTTGCGGAAATTTTCTGCCTGTTTTTCCTCATAGCTCCGAAACGTAATCTTGCCGATTTTGGTCACCCCATCGACCAGATGCACGACGTCCTTCCCGAATTCCCTTTCGAGTTCGTCAGACGTCGCGACGGTATCTTCCAGGGTATCGTGCAGCAGAGCTGCGACGATGGCAGTGACATCCGTTTTGAGCGAGCTCAGGACTCCGGCGACGGCGATGGGATGTTGAAGGTAGGGTTCTCCGGACCGACGAATTTGCCCTTCATGCGCTTTCGCAGAAAACTCGTAGGCCTTGCGAACTAGGCCGAGGTCGGCATCAGCATAATAGCTTCTGATCCGATCCAGTAGCTGGTCGAGATCTGTGACGGTCTCGTACACCATGGTTCACTCACTTACTTACTCACTTACACTCGGTCGGACATCGCGAATGCGAAGCTGAATCCGGTCACGGCCATTCCAGTGGTTCAGTTCCGGCGTGAAGGCCAGATCGATCGGAGCGCGTGACGGAATGCCACGCTCTAGCAGCGACTTCATGCCGAATCCGATACTATCGAACGGCAGCGATGCCCCTTGCCGCACGGTCATTTTCAGATGTTTATCACCGACGGTGCGCGAATCCATGACTTCGAGACGGGTCACCGCAAACGTGGGCTCTGGATTGCCCTCGCCGAACGGATGCAGTGAACCGATTTCCTGGATTAACTGCAGATTCACTTCATCAAGACGCATTTCGGCATCAACGTTCAGCGTTAGAACCTTGGCACCGTCGTGGGTCCACCCGGCCACCACATCGGAGAATCTGGCACGAAACTCGTCAATCCGAGACTCGCGAATCGTCACACCTGCGGCACTCGGATGCCCACCAAAGGCCACCAACATCTCCCGACAGGAAGCCAATCCTTGATAAAGATCGAACCCGCCGGTTGTCCGAGCTGAGCCTTTGGCCATGCCCTGCTCGTTGATGGCCATGACAATCGCCGGGCGCTGAAACCGGTCGACCAAGCGCGCCGCGACGATGCCGACCACCCCGAGATGCCACTGCCGGGAGGCCAGTACGAGTGCGGGCGGCACTTCTTGATCTTTCAATGAGACCAGCGCCTCCGCCATGATATCCACTTCAATGCGCTGCCGTTGCCGATTTAGCTGCTCAAGCCGATCTGCCAACTGCTGCGCCTCGGCCGGATTGTCGGTCGTCAATAACCGCACACCCAACATGGCATCATCCAATCGTCCAGCGGCATTGATGCGTGGCGCCAGCTTATAGGCGATCGTTTCCGCCGTGCACTCCCGCATCACCCCCGCCACCTGCTTCAACGCCCGAATACCGCAGCGCGCACCACGCGATAACTGAGCCAGTCCTTCGCGCACAAAGCTCCGATTCTCATCGTGCAAGGGGACGACGTCGGCGACTGTCGCCAACGCCACGAGATCGAGCAACGACTCCAACGGCACCCCAGCGACCCCGTAGCGCAACTGGTAGGCCCGCGCCACCTTGTAGGCCAGCGCCGCGGAACAGAGGCCGCGAAAGGGATAGAGGGAGCCGGCTCGATGGGGGTTGAGCACCGCCACAGCCGGCGGCATTTCCTCGTCGGTCTGGTGGTGGTCTGTCACTACCACATCCATGCCGAGCTGAGCCGCCAATGCGATTTCTTTATGCGCGGTCGTGCCGCAATCGGAGGTCACCAACAGCGAAACGTCTTCGTCATGCAAATGCTGCACGGCACCGAAGTTGAGTCCATAGCCTTCGCGTAGACGATGCGGGACATAGGCGCGAACCTGCGCGCCCAACCCGCCAAAGAACGACATGTAGAGGCTGGTCGCCGTAATCCCGTCGACATCGTAGTCGCCGTAAAAACAGATCGGCTCCTGAGTCGTCACAGCGCGATGCAACCGTTCAACCGCCTGCTCCATGTCTGGGAGCAAAAACGGATCGTGCGGTGCCTGCAGCGACATCCATGTCGTCGCTTCATCCGGCGTGGTCACGCCGCGAGCCAGGAACAACGAGGCGGTGGCAGTAGAGATCGAGAGGGCCTGGGCTAACGAAGCCCGCTGAGCCAGATTGATATCACGGAAGACCCAGAGCTTGGACTTCATGAGGGCCTCTTGAATGATTCTGAGTCTCGGCAGAAGCTAACTATCTGAGAATTAAAGGGATACTAGCCGGTCAGCCCCGCATTGTCAAACCGGAGAACACTCCACAGGATAGCCGAGCAAAACAGGCTGAGGTCGAGGTCAAGATTGAGCGAAGATCAGACTCTTTTTTCCTCAGCCTTGACCTGAGCCTTAACCTTCCAGAAGTCTGGAGGACTTTTTCAGCATCCTGCTAAATACCGGAGTGTGATGAGGAGGAAGGAAAAGTAGGGAGTAGGTCCACCCGACTGCTGGGGCTACTCCCCCCCTTTTTGCACGTAGTTCTTGACGAATTCTTCTGCGTTCGTTTCGAGCACGTCGTCGATTTCATCGACCAGCTTATCGATGTCTTCTTTCAACTTCTTGCCGGCTTCGACGACCTTCGGATTGGCCTTGACCTCTTCCTTCCCCTGAGGCTCTCGCCTGGGTTCCTGCTTGCGCTCTTGTTTCTCCATCCGAGCACCTCCCGTGATTCTGGGAAACTCTCGTGGATCAGCCACCAGCGTGATCCGATACGATTACCTTACTCCACGATTCTTTCAGCCGTCAAGCAAGCGGAGAAACAGTGAAGCGTCTCTCGCGAGACAACTCATCCGATCAACACACACGAGATACGAGAGAGGAACGACGAGAACATCGCGTCTCGCTATCTGACAATCAGCGATACAATCAAAAGCGCCACAATGTTGATAACTTTAATCATCGGATTGATCGCCGGACCAGCCGTATCTTTATAGGGATCGCCGACCGTGTCGCCCGTTACCGCCGCCTTGTGTGTATCCGTCCCCTTCTTGCCCTGCTCTTCAATATACTTCTTGGCGTTATCCCAAGCGCCACCGCCGCTCGTCATCGAGATAGCGACGAACAGACCGGTGACTATACTGCCGACGAGCATGCCCCCCAAGGCCTGCGGCCCCAGGATTATGCCGACCACAATCGGCGAGATGACCGGAATCAATCCCGGCACCATCATCTTCTTGATCGCCGCCTGCGTCACGATATCCACGCAAGTCCCGTATTCCGGCTTGCCGGTTCCTTCCATAATCCCTTTGATCGTCCGGAACTGCCTGCGCACCTCTTCCACCACCATGCCGGCCGCCTCTCCCACCGCTTTCATACAGAGGGCCCCGAAGATAAAGGGCAGCATCCCGCCCAAGAAAAGTCCGACCAGGACGGAAGGATTGGAGAGATCGAACGTGCTCGTCCCGCTCCCTTTTGCCACTTCACGTGCATATTCGGCGAACAGCACAACCGCCGCGAGACCGGCCGATCCGATCGCATAGCCCTTGGTCACCGCTTTTGTCGTGTTACCGACCGCATCCAATGGATCGGTGATATCCCGCACCTCTTTGCCGAGGTGGGCCATCTCCGCAATACCTCCTGCGTTGTCTGTGATCGGACCGAACGCATCGATTGCCACGACAATACCGGCCATCGACAACATCGACACCGCCGCAACGGCCACGCCGTACAATCCGCCC
>DASVEA010000299.1:0-5479 GCA_036380815.1 Nitrospiraceae bacterium | reverse complement strand
GTTCACCTCCGCTGTGAGGGTCAGCAACGTATTGTCCTGCGAGGGCTTCCTCTGCAAGGTCAATTCAACGTGGCTGGTGCCACGCATTCCTGAGCGTCGTTCGTTGAGGCGATACCGAGCCACCGACTCCTGGTCGGGAGGAACGAGGGTCGTGTAGGGCAATCCAATGAGTTCATCGGGCGAATAGCCCAAGAGCGGGACGATGCCAGGACTAACCGTCACAAAACAGCCGCTGGCATCTAGCTCGTAGACAATGTCGCTAAGTGATTCGATGAGCCGACGATGGCGTTCGTGCGCATGGTCCAGGGCCGCTCTCAGGTAACGTGTTTCGATGGCCTCCTTGGCACAGAACAGGAGTTCCGTGAGAAAGGCCGGAGATTTTTTCGAGAGAAAAAAATCAACGTCGGCTTGGAGTGCTTGAAGCGCCGAGGCTGAGTCGGAGCGGTCACTGTTCAGAATAATCCCCGCATACGGTGTGCGGCGTTTGAATTCGCCGAGTAGGGAGGTGTGGTTCCCGGCGAGGCACTGTTCGTCGATGAGGATGAGGGTCCATTCGTCCGATAGCGCCCAGGCCCGAGCTTCTTCGGCGGAATAGGCGACGTCCACGCGGCAGCCGGGAAAGAATCCACGTAGACTGATGGTGATGAGTTTAATGGCTTCAGCGTGTTCGCTGATAATCAGGATGGTGACCGGCTCACTCTGCGGCATCTAGGTATCCCTGTGCTACTGGGGAATCCGGGTCAGTCCCAGAGCGATATCACAAGGTTCGCGCTCGCGTGATCTGAGATACACGTGCCCCTAATTCTTATGCTGCAAACGACAAGGGACACGTGTGTGAGAATGAAGATGTGAATAGCACAGGCGGAGGTGGGAAACCCAGTCTACATGCGATGGAATCGGCTCCTTCTTTGGTAGGGGAGAGCCTCACGGACTTCGATGATGAACAAAATTGAACGGAATTGGAGGGAGACAGGGAGCTGGCTGCATGGGGAACGTTGCGGCACCCACTGCAGCCAGTGCGGCGAGAACAGGATACGTGCGATGCGCTACTTGGCGAGTGGCGTATTGGATGTCGTCGGACAAGCGCCAGGGGTCATGTACAGCAAATAGTTTCCCATCCCATGCTGTGCCACTTGTCTCTGCAAGGGATGGTGATGGACCATGACCATCTCATAGTCATCAGCCTTCGTCACAGGAAACCCCTGACTATCCTTATAGACTTGGTGCGGTAGAAACTCACGGAAGGTCCCGTCCTGGGTGACGTCGGGAACCGTCCGCAGCAGGGTCTGTTTCTTGGTCTTATTCTCCAGCGCGATCATTAAGAGTTCGTCATGGCCATGTGGATAGGCGAATTTTACACAGCCATCCATCGAGAATTTGAGTGGCGCGCTATGGACCTGGACTCCGGTTGTAATCTCAATCCCTTCATCAGTCTGGTCTGGGCCTCGCTGTGAGAACTTGCTGAAGCACACAATATTGATCCCAACCTGATACACGTCCATTTCTTTGACAGAGGCGCCTTCGGGTGCCATATACATGGTGAAGGTGGCCATCACATCTTTGGTGATCGGCGCCTTATGATAAAACGCAACGATCGACATGAGGTGCTCACCCTTGGCGAGCTTGACCCCATAGCCAGCCGGAAAACGTGCCTCGGTCATCTCCAATCCTGCCCCCGCAAAGAACAACGGTTCGCCCTCGCAGGAAACGCTCGGTTTGTCGTTGTTGAGCATCAGGATGTGATGGAGATAGTTCTTGGGGAGGGGCTTCCCTTCTTTGGTGAAGACCGCGGTTTTATACCCCACCATATACATATCTTTGGGAAGCTGAAAGTTATGCTTGGGCATCGACGCCGCGAGGTCTCCGTCGTGACTGGCTGGTAGATCGATGGGACCGAACGTGAGGGTGACGGTATTGGCCTCGAACGTCACCGTCGTCGTGGTTTGGTGGGAAAGGGTCGGAACGGCATGGTGGTCGTGACCTCCGTCTGCGAGGATAGGGGTCACCAGATAGATGCTAGCGAGCAGAGTGAAGAGTGCCTGACGCATAAAAACTCCCAAGAATGAAATGTGGTCACGCGAATAGAACATGTGGTGCGATGCTCGCATACGCCCGTGGGGTACGCAGGGGTCATCGTGTGGACGGTGGCGGAGTCAACCGTTTCCAGAGATAGGTCCCCCCGTGTTCACGAGGGGGAATATTCTTCTGGGTGCCGACCCGCGAATACCACCACACGCCCTTGGCCTGGGTCCCGTCCTCGGAGAGGAGGAGTTCAAATCCTCCTTCGCGATCGTTGCCCGGCTGCTGCCAGGTGCCTTCCCAGAGACGGTCGGCACACTTCGTCGTGACGAATCGTCCATCGTGTTGAGTATAAAGGCCGTTGCCGGCCTTATCGAGTGTAGCCCTATAGCGCTTGTCGTCCTCCACCTCGAGAATTTCCCATTCCCCGCTCAAGTCAGGGCCGGCGGACTGGCCGGTTGATGACGCCACGGTGCGTGGTGCAGCAGCGTTCAGCCGATCATCGACAGGCATCGCGCCGCTGGCATTGCGGAGAGATTCATGCCAGGACAGGAGGACCCACTGGCCGTTTCGACGCTCAAGCACACCGGTTTCTCGTAACGGCAGGACGGCTCGCTGCTGGTCCGGTCCCTGACCGAGTATACGCACATAGTCCAGTTCCATTGTATACCACCCGATATCTCCCTTCGACCACACCTTGAGTTCGGAAATGGGAAGGTCAAGCGCAGCGACTTTCGCAAACTCTTCTTTGATATCTCGCTCAAGGTCAGGCCATCCCACGTATTTCCGGCCTCCGATGGTGTAGCTGGTAATATCGGCGTCATGGGCCATAAGTCTAGACATGGCGGGCAAATCCTTCTCGGCATTGGCTCGCACGAGGGCGCGGACTGTAGTTTCCAGTCCGGTATCATCCGCGGTGCCGCTCATGGCTGCGGGAACCCAGCAGGCTCCTCCGATGACCATGTACACGATAAGGCGAAACAGCACGGACACACGCATGATGATTCTCCTGTCTGGTTCACCAGGGAAACGGGGGGAAAGACTGTCTGGCTAGAGCCGGAGGCTACAGGGCTAATAGAGTCTTGTCAATAGTTAAGCCACTGCAACGGCAGGCGCCATGCACGCCACGACGATCACGGTCACATTATCTTCTCCCCCTTTGCTCAGCGCCTGTTCGATCAGGTCGTGGCAGGCTCGGTGGGGATCGCCGTTCGCGCGGGAGAGTACCGATGCGATGGCTGAGTCCTCCAACATTTTCGTGAGCCCGTCGCTGCAGAGCACGATCAGATCGTGAGGGGTCACCGGCGTCGAGGTCAGCTCCGGTTTCATACCGACGACCATGCCAAGGCCTTTGGTTAAGATGTGCCGCTCAGGGTGTGTGAGCGCCGTGGCCGCATCGATCAGGCCGCGCTGCACAAATTTTTGGACGAGGGTATGATCGCGCGTCAATTGCTTGAGCTGTTCTGCCCGATAGAGGTAGGCGCGGCTATCTCCCAGGTGGGCGATATGGGCGACCGGCATCGGCTCTGGCGTCATTGCCAAGGCGACGACGGTTGTGCCCATCCCTTTCAAGGACGGTTTCGCCAGAATGAGGTCATGGATTCGCCGGTCGGCGCTCGTCACGAGGTCTGCCACGAATTCGGCGGTAGCGCTCGGGTGCTCGCGGAGCCAAGCCGCTCGTTCCCGCGCCCGCTGTGTGGCCACGGCCACGGCGGTTTGGGCCGCGAGATCCCCTGCCGGGTGACCACCCATCCCGTCTGCTACGATCCAGACGCCGCAGTCATTCAGGAGGGCCAGGGCATCTTGGTTCGACGCTCGCACATGACCCGTCTCGGTTCGACCGATACCGATCCACTGCTGGGGCTGTATCACGGCGCAACCTCGGCCGGCTCTTGGTGACGGGCTGGTAGAAATCCTACAGAAGGTGGGCCGAATCGCGCGACCATCTGGTCGTAAAGCAATGATGCGAGGGGCTCGAGATTTTTGGTATCGGCTGCGTTGTACCTCAGCAACAGATCGCGTGCGGCCTCGTCTCCTGCGCACCACTGGTGCCACAGGCGAACGGCTTCCCATCCGTCGAGTCCCACCACATCGGTCTCGCGCGCAATCTGGACTTCGTGCTCGATGTGTTTCAGCCCGCCCTGCATGCCGAGCCTGCGTGCCGCAAAGCACAGATCGAAGTGCGGTTTCTTGAAATTCAACCGGGGGAACTTAGTCTGTAAATAGGGAATGTCAAAACCGCTGCCGAAAAACGTAATGAACAGGTCGGTCCGCTCCAGTTCCGCGTGCAATCGGTCCTCCGTTAACGTTTCCCCGCGGACCAGGCTCGTCATGTGCCCGTTGCGATACAATCCAACCACCGTCACATGCCCCTCGCGCGCAGACATCCCTGTCGTCTCGATGTCCAGATAGAGTATACGATGGCGAAATGTCTCGAAGAGGCGCCAGTGCTCCCGACTCTTCAGGCAGGTGCCGAAGAATTGTGCATCGCCTACTTCCAGGCGTGATTGAGCGGTGGCGAGTTCCCGGTCATACAACTCTTTTCTGGTCGAGGAGATGCCGGGGAGGGACGGAGATCGGAGGAACGTGGCCCAATCGAGAATGCCCTCCTGCCAGAGACGGCGTTCGGAGCTTTGGCCGATACCTTTGAGAAGAACGAAGGATGACGCGAGCATGTGATCACGGGATTGTAGCCTTGATTTCACTGAATAAACAAGCTAAAGTCCGCTGCCTGAGCGGGTTTTCATCTTATGGCCGCCGGAGGCGCCGATTGGAACACAATGGCTGATCTCTCCAATAAAATTCGCATCACCGTCGGTTCTGTGCAACTCGACGCTGAACTCAAGTCGACGAAGACGGCGCAGGAAGTCTATGCCGCGTTGCCGGTTGAAAGTCCGGTCAACACATGGGGCGAAGAGTTCTATTGTAAACTGGCCGGGGTGAAGGACCATCGAGAGACAGCGACGAATCACGTCAAAGTCGGCGATGTCGCCTTCTGGGGAGCGGGGCAGGTCTTGGCCATTTTCTTTGGGCGTACACCGATGAGTATGGGGCAGGATCCGGTCCCGGCCGACCGTGTCAACGTGATCGGACGCATTCTCGGGGATGCCTCGATGCTGCGGCATGTGATGGACGTCCCGACCATCCGAATTGAAAGGATCTAGTACGATGCTGAAACAGTCCGCCAGCGTCGTTCCCGCCTCGAAAGCATCCTCAACGTAGGCCAGAGGCTACGCCTCCAGTGCTTTCATCGGCTGCGGCCTTGCTGGACGAACTGTTTGAGCATCCTACTGGAACATGCTCTTATTGTAGTATATGCGCGGACAATCAAAGTTCTCGTGCCGACATAGTTTTTCCATGGATCGTTAGCTCATGCGACTGTCGAAAGAACGAATTCGTCACATCTCGGAGTCGCTTGCCACCAGGCTGCAGCAGGAGGGGCAGGTGGCGATTGTCGGGG
>DASVEA010000298.1:0-4943 GCA_036380815.1 Nitrospiraceae bacterium | reverse complement strand
TGCACGACTTCTCACTCGCCCTGTTGTGGGGCGTAATATTCGGGACCTATTCCTCTATCTTCGTCGCGAGTCCGTTGCTGTTGCTCTGGCCGGGAGCGTCCGGACGGCTGTTGAAGCGGAGTTAGCCCTCTGGTGATACATCGTAACGTCGTTTGTGGAACGACGTTCGTATCTCGTCAGACGAAAAGAGCGTATGGCGTATAGCCAATAGCGTATGATACGGAATAGAGAGTGGGCATCTTTGCCACCAGCGATACGCCATTAGCCATACGCTCTTATCCCCAACGAGATACGCTTCACGCATCAGGGGTTGTCGCATCCTGCTCGGGGCACACCCATGACACTCTGGAGTCGGTCTCACAGTCTCCAGCGCAAGATCATCACGGCGATCGTGCTGGTCGGTCTTCTGCCCCTGATCCTTCTGCTTGCGCTCACCTACATCGAGGAGCGGCGCGCGCTTCGAGAAATGACCGGCGCCAACTTCAAGGAAGTCGCCGTGGAAGCCGCTCGTCGCATCGAAATGCAGGTCAGTCGTGGGATGAACGAGGCTCAGCAGCTCGCCACGACCCCCCTTCTCCGAACCGGCGTCACCGAAGCCAACCGCACGTACGAGGGAAAGGATGCGCAAAGTATCCAGAGCATGATCAAGGATTGGCAGCAGCGGTGGCATCAGCGGGATAAGCAAAGCGAGTTTCCCCTCTTCATCAATCGCATCGTCACCAACTATCTCATCCGGTGGCACGATATCCGCAAGTCGGACTATGTCGGGATCCTGGTGACCGACCAGCAGGGGGCGCTGGTGGTCAGTTCCATTCCACAAGTGGAGTACTTCTACGGGAAGACGCCGTGGTGGCAGGCGGTGGTGAAAGGGGGAAGTCTCAGGGGCTATGTGAGCGAGATCGCCTTTGATCCTGGTTTCGGGACTCACGTGGTCGTGGTGGCGTCGCCCATTCTGGACGATACAAAGGGAACGGTGATTGGGGCAGTCACAATTCTGTTACGTCGAGACATGATCTTTCATGCCATTGCAGAGGTGACCATCGGGGCCACCGGTCACGCGATGTTGTTCAGTTCCGATGGTGTACCTGTGATCTGTCCGGTCCTGGCCCCGGAAGAGCATACGGTAAGGCCTGAGTTGATCAGTGCCCTCGGTGGGCTGAAAGCTGGTTGGACCGTTGCCGCAGACGATTCGCATGGGAGCCGGAACGCTTTGATCGGATTCGCTCCGGTCCGATTCGGCGAAAGCATGGCCCCAGGGAGCCTCGGAGGAAATCAGTGGATCACCGTTGTACGGCAGGATCCCCAAGAGACCTATGCACCGCTCGCCGATCTCGTGGCGAAAGTGCTGCTCTATGGATTGCTCGTGCTTGCCGTGCTGTGGGGGACAGGGATGGTCGTCGCACGTCGGATCGCCCGCCCCATTCAGTTATTACACGACGGAGTGCGTGAAATCGGAAGCGGACGATTGGACCGGCGACTGGAGCTGAAGACCGGCGATGAAATTGAAGGGCTCGCCGATGCGTTTAACCAGATGGCGACGAACCTACAGCGATCGTTTGAGCAGATTGAACAACGCGTGGTCGATGTGCATCGCTTGGAAGAAAAGTATCGCGATTTGATCGAGCATTCTCCGGAAATGATTTATCAATTGAACCGGAGCGGCCGATTCGTCCATGTGAACAAGACGGGGCTCGAGAAGCTGAAATACTCCCTCGATGAGATGCTGTCAATGCGGCTTTGGGACCTCGTGCCGCGTGGCCAGGAGTCACTCGTATTGCAATATTTGGAACGATTGATGGCGCAAGGGCGCAGTTCGATGGAGACGGTGTTTCTAGCCAAGGACGGTCACCCGATCGACGTGGAGATTCACGCCACGGCGCTGATCGATCAAGAGCGGGGCGGGCTGATTCATTCACGTGCGTTTGTGCGCGACGTGACCGAACGGCACCGGCTTGAACAAGAACTGCAAGAATACACGACGAAGCTCGAGCAGGCCGTGTCGGAGCGAACGCAACAGCTCATGGCCTCGCAGGCGCGGTACAAGTCGTTGTTCGACTTGGTGGCGGATTCGGTGTTTATGGTGAATCCGAACGGTATGATCGTAGCCGTCAACAAACGTGAGGAGCAAGCGCTGGGGTATGCAGAGGCGAACGTGGTCGGCCGCAGTCTGCTCGAAGTGGTCCTCTCCGGCTATCACGACGTGTTGCGCGGATGGCTGAGCGACATCATTTCTGGGCAGCGGAAAGTGTCCACCCAGGAGATCATGGTGCGCCATGCCGGCGGACTGGAAACTCCGGCCGAAATGGATTTGATCCGAGTCGGAGCAGCCGACCAACTGTTGGTGATGGTGCAGTTGCGTGACATTACCGACCGGAAGAGGCTCGAACGGCAGCTGGAGACTTACCGGGAAGAGTTGGAACATAACGTAAACGAGCGCACGCGGGAAATTGAAGAGACCAAGCAGTATCTTGAAAATCTGCTCGAGAATGCCAAC
Source organism: Nitrospiraceae bacterium (assembly GCA_036380815.1). Taxonomy (GTDB): domain Bacteria; phylum Nitrospirota; class Nitrospiria; order Nitrospirales; family Nitrospiraceae; genus Palsa-1315. Next base: position 2,449 of record DASVEA010000298.1, on the reverse strand, counting down.
GATGTCATTTACACCCTCGATACCGAGCAACGGTTCACTTATGTCAACAGCAAGATCGAAGCATGGGGCTACCGGAAAGACGATCTGATCGGGCGCCCGTACCTCGCCCTTCTCTCCAAACGCCATCGCGGGAGGCGTCTCAAGAGCACATTGGATATCGGTGCGAAGCAGGTCTATGAGGTCGAAGTGGTAACTCGCACGGGGGAACCGAGAGCTGTAATGGTCAGTGTCTCCCCGCTGCATGGATCCGAGGGAGCAATTTTGGGTGTGTTGGGTATCGCACGTGACATGACCGAGACCAAGAAACTGGAGCAGCGGATCAGGAATTCGGAGAAACTGGCCTCGGTCGGAAGGCTCGCCGCGGGGGTGGCCCACGAAATCAACAATCCCCTGGGGGGCATCCTCAATTGCCTATACAACCTACGGAAGGGGACGCTGTCGCCGAGCCGGCAGGAAGAATATCGGGTGTCAATGGAAGACGGTGTGCGGCGTGTGCAAACGATTGTTCGGCAGCTCCTCGATTTCTCCCAGCAGCATGAGCCGGAGTTTGCGCTGGCGGACATCAATCATGTCGTCGATCGGGTGTTGGTCTTGACGACGCACCTCTTTGCCCCGAACCGAATCCGGTTGGAAACGGGATTTGGCCAGGGGTTGCCGAATGTCACGCTCGATCGGCACATGATTGAGCAGGTGCTGATGAACCTGGTATTGAATGCGGTGCAGGCGATGAAAGACGGAGGGGGGCTAACGATCCGAACATCCGTGGTCGAAGGGGTTTGCCTGATTGAGGTTTGCGATACGGGATCGGGTATTCTGCCGGTAGTTCTGCCGAGGATCTTCGATCCCTTCTTTACGACCAAGAGCGAAGGCGAAGGAACCGGACTCGGCCTTTCGGTCAGTCTGGGCATCGTCGAGCGCCACGGAGGAAAGATCCTGGTACACAGTGAGGTCGGGAAGGGGACGACGTTTACGCTCTGTCTTCCTGTTTCCCGGGAACGTTCGTTGGTGGAGCGGGTGTCATGAAGGGGCTCAGGATCTTGCTCGTCGATGACGAGCCACTGATGCGGCTTTCGATGGTGGATGCGTTGGAGGCGGTCGGCCATGACGTCGAAGCGGCCGCATCCGGGACGGAAGGGATCGAAGCCATCCGACAACGGCTATTCGATCTGGTGATCACCGATCTGCGGCTGCCAGGCGCGGACGGGCTCTCGGTGCTCACAGCGGTCAAAGAGCAGTCGCCCCCCACGGAGATCGTGATGATTACCGCCCACGGATCGGTGGAATCGGCGGTCGGTGCGATGAAACGCGGCGCCTTCGACTACATCACGAAACCGTTCCAGATGGACGAATTACTGTTGATCGTCGAGCGGGTGGGCCGCGTTGTGACCTTGCGGCGCGAAAATCAGGATCTCAAAGCGGTGCTGGAAGATAAGTTCAGTTTCGGAGGCATTCTCGGTGCGAACAGCGAAATGCGAGCCGTACTTGAGAAAATCAAGCTGGTGGCAGGAACAGATTCAACGATTCTGATTCTTGGAGAGAGTGGAACCGGCAAGGAGCTGGTCGCCAATGCCATCCATCAAAACAGCGCCCGAAGCCACTACCCCTTGATAAAAGTGAGCTGTGCGGCCCTTCCAGAAACCTTATTAGAAGCAGAACTCTTCGGCCATGAGAAAGGGGCGTTCACGGGGGCGCTGCGGCAGCGGCGTGGGCGATTTGAGCTGGCCCATCGAGGCACGTTGTTTCTCGATGAAATTGGAGAAATCTCGCCGGTCGTCCAGGTGAAATTGTTGCGGGTGCTCCAGGAACGGCAGTTTGAGCGGGTCGGGGGGAACGACAAGATCGATGTCGATGTGCGCCTGGTCTGTGCCACCCAGAAGGATCTTCGGAAGGAAGTCTCTCAGGGGCGGTTTCGAGAGGACCTTTTTTATCGGCTCAATGTCGTGCAAGTCGTAATTCCGCCGTTGCGTCAACGGCAGGAAGACATCATGATTATTGCAGATCACATGCTGCAGGTGTGCTCCGGCAAAATGAATAAGACGTTGAAAGGATTTTCTCCCGTGTCGCGTGAGCTCTTCTTGCGCTATTCATTTCCAGGGAATGTACGGGAGTTGGAGAACATGGTCGAGCGTGCGGTAGCGCTGGGGCGGGATCGTGAAGCGATCCAACCACCCGAACTGTGCGGGTTTCAGTCCTGCCCCTATACGGGCGGGGCACCGCAAGAATCTTGCGGATTCTGTAGCGAAGGGCTGACGGGGCAGAAGCGAGCGGAACGCCCGCTGACCTCGCTGGCGACGGCGCGGGAACAGTTCGAGAAAGATTATATCTTGTCGGTGTTGGAGCGAGTGGACGGCAGCCGCACGACCGGCGCGAAGATACTCGGTTTGTCGCGCAAGGCTCTGTGGGAGAAGTGCAAGCGCTACGGGATTCCGTCGGCGAGAGAATAGTCGGG
>DASVEA010000297.1:0-10486 GCA_036380815.1 Nitrospiraceae bacterium | reverse complement strand
GAGCGTGAGTAGTTCGACACCGAGCTGTTTCATCATTCCGACGAGACCCTGTTGATCACCGAGCACAATGGCTACCACCGTCAGCAGCCCAAGATTTTTGACGATCCGTTCAAGCCCATGTCGCTGCAGCACGTGGTTGAGCTCATGGCTCAACACGCCCGCCACTTCTTCGCCGCTTTCTGCTTTTTTCATGAGCCCGGTGAACACCACCACATACCCGCCGGGCAGCGCGAAGGCATTGACGACGTCACTCTTCACCACGGTCACGTCGAACTTGTAGGGATTATTCGGAATTTGCTCTGTCAGACGTTGCGTCATCTCTCCCAGCGCTGTGACCACGGGACCCTCTTTCATCACCTCCTGATGGCTGAGAAAATCCCGATAGGCCGATTCCCCCAGCTTTTGCTCCCACTCCACTGGAATCCGACTCACGGCAAGCTCGACGAGCAGATCGGACTCGAACCAGAGTCCCAGAACCATGGCCAGGATCGCTCCGCCGACCAGGCTCCAGACGAGCCGGCCCCGGTGACGCACATGACGCACCTGCTCAGCGGCCTGTGTAAAGGAGTGAATCAAATGATCCGGCGCTGCTTGGCGGAAGGCACGAATCACATCAGGGTTCTTTAGGTAGAGCGTCCGCCCCCCCTTTGGCCCAGCCCATTTCACGACAAGCTGGTCATGATCCAATCCCCCAGCCGAGACGGTGAGGCTGGAAAAAGGAACGACGTCCGGCTGGCCATCTGCAGTATCAGATGCAAACGTGACGGTGAGTCCATGCTCTTCCACTTGAACAAGGCAAGGCGCACCGCTGGCAGGAAACTCATCACCGAAACAGAGGGCGTTGGGAGAGAATTGAGTCACGGTTATTTGACGATTGACTTATTGACGGTGGAAAGTCCTCGTGCGGATGCTCAAAACGGCGGCCAACAAGGCCGCAGGCGAGAAAGAACCGCAGGCGTCGTAGTTTCCACCCTGCCGCCCCGAGCTGCCAAGACAGCTCTCTCCTCGCATGGGGTACGTTGAGGATCGTTTCGAGCCGAGAACGAAGCTTGGGGACTGGCGCGTCTTGGCGCGACTGGGTTGGGAGGGTGACAACGTAGGCGTTTTCAGCATCCGCTACTCGGAGACCGGGATGAACTGCCTGATCCACGCTCCGAAACTGCCCGGGTTCCGGCTTTGAATGTATACGAGTCCAGGCCCCCGGAACCGGCAGACAAACCCTTCGCCTGAGGTGAAGCTGGCAACCCAGCCGGAGGTGGCTTTCTCGATGTTGTACGAGGTCGTGGAGGACCAAGCCACCAGATGGCTATTGTCCACGATGTATTCCTGATCGGGCTTTAACTCGATCTTGTGAATGGCCCCGAAGCTGTTCAGAACGAGCGTCCCCTTCCCGCTGATTTTCAGAATGAAGAAACCCTCTCCGCCCAGCAGTCCACGGCTCAGGCCCTGCATTTTGCTTTCGATGACGATCGCGTCGGCGCCCGCGAGGAATCCGTCTTTCTGCACCATGTACTCGTTCACGCCGTCGAGTTCCATGATGACAATTTCTCCTGGCACCGTCGGAGCCAACAATGCTTCGCCGGAGCCGCGGCTGGCACGCAGCGTCTGGAAGAAGAACTTTTCCCCCGTCAGGAACTTTCGCGACAGGGCTCCGAGAAAACCGCCTTCCATCTTGCTTTCAATGTCGATGGTCGGAGAGCAAGCCACCATCGCGCCCGACTCTGCTTTGATGTTCTCACCAGCTGCCAATTCCACCCGCACCATCGGAAACGCACCTGGATATAAAATTTCGCTTTTCATTCGCGCGATCTCCTTGTTAACAAGCTGCAAGTTCGAAAGCTGACAGGCTGACACGATTCTACCCTCTGTCAGCGTGGTACTTGAAACTTGTCAGCCTTGCACCCATCCATACACTCGGTGGCTCGGCTCCAGTCCTTCTTCGAGATAGCTCATCCTGAGTTGCCCCAGAACGTCGTTCGGCAACTCATTCCGCTTAGCTTTAGCATCGACGCCAAACACACGGGCCGCGTTCAGTCCGAAGATCTGTTCCTTTACCTGGCGCGTGAGGGGCTGGTAGCGATGTTGCTCGATCAGCTGATCTGGAATCTGAAACCGTCGAAAGGCGTCGATCTGCCATTGCGGCGTACCATACCAGATGGAGTCCGTTCCCCAGAGCACGTGATCGACGCCGAACGCTTCAACGATCTGCCCGAGTAAATGCGCGCAGACCGCCGGATGTGTCGTAACGAGCTGCGCGAAGGTCGAACCGAGCTCCATATAGATATTCTTCATTTCAGGCTGCGCCTGCTTCATGCGGCAGAACTCGGTGGTCCAGGGAATTTCGCCTGTCTTCGCAAATACCTTATCCACCGTCGAGGTACTCTTGAGCCCCGAATGATAGACCAGGAAATCGATGTCCGGAAAATCTCTTGCGGCCTTGATCAAATCCTTGGGGTGGTTGTAGTCTGGCACCGGCCCAAGGGGAAGTCCTTTGTGGACGCAGACACGCTTAATGTTGAGCTTCCGGGCTTGCTCCAGCATCGGATACGCGATCTTCTCATCATCCATCCACCAGCCACGATCAAATCCCTTTGGACAAGACCCGGTGTAACACTTCCACGCGTCGACCTTGAGTGTCTCCGCCTGCATCGCCATGAAGTCCAAATCAGCTGCCCCCAGTTGGGGCGTGGCCAATCCATGTGCGAGCATTCGTTGGGATTGCGCGAGGCGATTGATTTCGTCGCGGATGTGCGCCATCTCCTTCGGCGGCACGACCGCTTCTTGCGGATAGGGTCCCGGCGGCGTGCTGATGAGGCCGATGGTGGTCTCGCTGTCGAGAAACACTTCTTTCACAAAATTCTTCCATGAAAGATCGTCGATGGTGCCTCGATCGCCCGCAAGCTTCGGGTTGAGTCCTGATTCCCGTATCCATCGCCTGAGCGACAGCAGCGCCTGCTTAGAGACGGCACCCCTTCGATTGTCTTCGGTATCTGTCGTGTCGTAGTGCGAGCCAACGTAATGCGTCTGCACATCGAAGATAAAATAGGGCGCGCCCTGTTGCTCGGCAAAGGCTGCCGTTTCAAACAGTTCGATCTCTCCAATGTCAAAGAACTTCCCGAAGACCGAATTCATGGCCAGCAAGGCAGCCGCCATTCCACCGGTCGTCTTGAGAAAGTCTCGACGCGTGAAAGCTCGTCGAACTGCGGTCCGTTCCACGAGCGCGGTGGCGAGCTGTTCAACACGAGCCTGAGCAGCGGTTTGGCCGAAAGGAGCGAATTCTTCGTTCGACACGATCTGCGTCGGAATGGCGGATCGAAATGTGGTCCCTTTCCTAGCCGAGGGAAGATGTGGAAATGACTTGGGTGATGGCGCCATGGTGCCTACTCATATGAAAGGTCTGCGGTGATTCTGTGGAATACGACCGGCAGTGTCAAGCAACCAGGTGTCAGATATCTTTGACCACGGAGGGGTCCGGTGGATTACTTGGACCGAGGCGAGGACACGGAGCGGCGGCTCTCAAGTACGACCGATTGAGTCTTGGGAATTGTGGCGACTACATCGCGCAGGGGATCACCTTCTTGGTCTTTGCCATCTTGCCCGACACTATACATCACACCCTTCTGCTGGTCGACCAGCATAGGAAGACCGGTAAAGGGATCGTAGTGGGCCTGCCCTGCCTTTGCGAGGCGCGTGAGCACATTTTCCTCTTGTGCCCCTCGTCTGATCCAGTATTGCAGGCTCGCCAGACGAAGCCGTGCATCGGTCTCCACCATACGCCCAACATAGGGATCCCATGAGGGAAGTGGTTCGATTCCGATGATGTGCTCAATCGGATTCGCCACGTAGTCCACCACGCTGACAGCGGGAGTCCGAATGAAGCTGGACGGTTTCGGCAAGTTGGTGTAGCGCCCTTCCGCTACTGCTTTGCTCGCCGCCTCGTAATAGTCCGCATAGGCATTGGATCGCCGCTGCACGGGAAGAGGCATCGCCGCCGCCAGGGCAACGTAAAGAGGGCGCTCGTTGGTCTTGTCGTTCTTCAGGCTCGTCGTCGTGGCCTTAGTCGCCCACACAAGATGGCTCTGCATCGGCCATCGGAGCGACAGCTCAACCTGATCGAAGGGACGAACGATCTTGCCGAGTCGACCGATCGCTGTCCCATCGAGATCCTGACGGGTCAAGAGGCCGGATGCGATTGCGACATCGTCCTGGACTGCCGTCGCTGCCAGCATCTTCACCATCAACGTCTTCGACTGTCCCAGCACAGCGCGCCAAGATCCTATATCGGTCTCAAGTCGTCCGAGGCCGGTGCTGAGATCCTGCGCAAACCCTTCTGCCAGATATACCCGATGGGCCAGCAAAATATGGGCACAGTTCGGGCTCAAGATTTGTCCGTATCCCACATCTTCAAACGGCATCGAAAGCCATTGTTGGTAGCGCCTGAGGGCAAGCGATTCTTGAGCCGCCCATGATCGAACCGCTGCAGCCTGAGGCTTCAGCTGTGCCACGGGGTCGGCACTGGTGAACCATCCACGGACCACGTTATCGGAGGCCCCTGTCGTCGTCCCTTTCCCCTCATCACCGAGCATGCAGGCGTTCGCAGCCTGGAAATCGTTCCCTGCCACCTTGCGCTCGTAACCCGCTTGGAGCGGATCCTGTTCCGCAGAAGCGTCGAAGCCGAGCAGCAAGAAATACCCGTTTTTTCTTGAATCAGTGAGTGCCAGTGGAGGACTGGTTGTCAGGTTGTGATATACCGGCGACGGGGGAGCTTCCATCACCATCCAGGCTAATCCAACCGCGCCGATGCCGATCGCCGCCAGCACAACACAGAAGAGCGCCAACCCCAAACACAACAGGACAATCGATCGCGTCGTCGAAAAACAGGACCCGATAAACGACGAGATGCCAATGCGAACCCGCGCCACTCGGGCGGCAAACCGACGGCGCGGTCTTGGCGACGCCAAACGATTCTGCGTGCGAACCTGGCTTCTCTCTCCCGTTGAGTTAAAAAGAACATCAACAGCCGACGCAGCGACCGAGGTCGCAGGTTCTGGCTCCGAGTGAGTGGATTCTACGCCGGAATCCTGCCACGTTTCGGGAGACGATGGACTAGGTTTCACAAACGTGATCGACTCACTCGCCCGAACCCATTCCGGTCTCGTATCTTCCTGAAGAACAACCTCTTCCACGACGGGGGCTGCCGCTTCCGAGGGAGCCGATTCCCATCCACCAGTACGCGACAGCTCGGAAACCGCTTCAGATAATTCCTCAACCAGCGGTAACGGAGCCGGCGGAACGACTGGAGCCTTCCCCTTCTTCTTGTCCCATTTTCGTTTCTTTTCAGACGGACGATGTGGCTGAACCCCGACTTCGCCCGTGCTCCAATGCGACAATGTGTCCATCGAGGCAGGAGATGCCGATGGCGCATTACTCAACGCTGCAGAGAGCGGAGGAGCCTCGGCTGTCTGGAACGGTGTGATGGGTATTTCATGGTGCTCTGTGGAAACCGGCTCAGGCGCGGGTAGTGCTTCAGGAATTACCGTTGAACATGAAGACTCCGGAGCGGAAACTTCCGGAAGTGGCGCCACGGGCTGCGGCTCCAACAGAGCCGGAGAAGAAACTGGTTCGGATTCACGAGCGGGTTCGACCGGCTCTGACAGAGGCGGTACTGGAAGGTCCACCATGAAGGAGCTTGGGATGGCGCTCGAAATAGTCAGTGGCTCCTCTGGCCGCAAGGGTTCTTCCGAAAGAAGAACCTCAGTTGACTGTGGCAGATCGGACTCTCTGATCGCATCTGTTTCTGCAATCGATTCACTCACTTCATTCACTTCACTCAAGATTAAAGGATGAGCCGATGGCAACGGCTCGGGATCGCCGAATGAGACGGGCGGTTCTGAAGTTGATGTAATGGATGAGGCAGAGACTTCTGGGTCTGGCACTGATTCTGGTTGAACTGATCCTAAGTCCCTCGCATCCTGTGAAATCGCATCCGGCTTGGAGACTGCGGCAGGTGAACTCGACGACAAAGTTCCTGCGGCAAACTTCCATGCGCCGTCGAAGACGGTGTTCCATGAAAAGGGGACCGCGGACGAGGAATCAGCAGCGGACGGGATTGGGACTTCTGGCTCTGGAAGCACAGGGGGATTCGTTGACGGCTCCACCGCAAAGACCGACTCACTAGGCTCCGTCAGATCTGGCACAGGAGTTGGACTCGCCAAGTGACCTGAGACAGATTCAGGCTGAGTGGTAGCGGACGGGGTCAGGACTTCTGGCTCTGGAAGTACCGCGGGACTCGTTGACGGAGCCACCGCAAAGATCGACTCACTAGGCTCCGTCGGATCTGGCGCAGGAGCTGGACTCGACAACTGATCTGATACAAATTCAGGCTGCGTGGTAGCGGGCTGGGCAAGAACGGATTCACTACCCAATAGGGGTGTTCCCTCCGATTGAGCTAACGGAGTCGACGACGGCGTCGCTTCCTCAATCCTGATGGTCGAGTTCTCTATCTGCTCCCAGGGCATGGGAGAGGATAATCCCTGTGATCCGACGAAAGAGGTGATGCCTCTCCCGACATCCGTAGTTCGCTCCTCTGAGGAGCTAGGGCTAAGCCCCTCACCCTCAAAGGACGAAGGTTCGACAATCGGACCCCCCATCCCATAATCACGATGTCCTTTCGACGGAAGCGGCGGCTCGGCCAACATCGATGGCACCAAATCCGGATCGAGACGATTGGCCTCCTGGATTAGCCCAGCAGATTCGGACGGTGGAACATCCAGTTCCTGTGGAACCAAACCGACCGGTGCCGGGTCTATCGAAACGTCGGGAACATCAAGCAATTCGATGACGGGATTCGACGATGTGGGTGGCGGAGTCCCGTGACTCGGGGGAGCCCCCTCAAACTGTTCCCACGGCATCACATCAGAAGCTCTAGATTCTTCAGTGGTGGCGAGAATCTTGTCCTGGGGCTGCGAGGCATCGATTTCCAATGACGTCACTGCTGCAGGAGCCAACGGATGAGGCACAAGAAGCTCCCCTGTTTGTATGTCGAAGAGAGAGGCAAACTGAAAGGCCACAGAGCTGGCCGGCGCAAGTTCTCTCACTTTGGCATAGAGCTGAGACGGTTTCTTGGGATTTTCAGAGTCTGGACCCTCGATGAGAATGTCAATGGCCTTGCCCAATTCGGCCACTGCGGCCAGGGCATCCCCCTTTTCCTCGTATACATGGGCCAAGAGTTCGAGGAACGGGACGCAGCGAGGTCCAGCAGCCAAGTATTCGCGCAACAAGGATTCAGCCAGCCAGAAGTCTTGTCGCCCGATCGCTTCATTGGCGAGAGACTCAAATGCTTGCCGAGCCGTGGCAAGACTGCCGAGTCGTAGATGCAGCGTGGCAAAGAGCCGTCGAGCTTCCGTGTTGTGAGGATCAAGTGAGAGCAGATCTTTCAACGCAGCGGACGACCGGCCGTACTTGCCGGTGTTCATGTGGGTGATGGCTTCCTCGAGAAGCGCGGTTTTCTTGCTGTAGCCGACAACACCCCGTTTGTGCACTCGGGAGGGAGTCTTTTTGTCAGCTTTTTGAGGGTGTTTCTTGTCGGTCCGCACGCTACAACCTTAGCAGATCATTGAAAGATGCGAATTAACTCCCCTGGCCACTTTGCACCAGATTTCGCTTCCGTTCGACTTCTCGCGATCTTGAGGGAAAGCAAACTGGACCGAGGAGTGCAATCCTAGTGCCATTGTGGTCTTCACAATGGAGTTGAATACCCTTGATTATTAAGGTGTTAGACGAGCCCCTCCTCCTCCTTTCCCCGATCATTTTTCAAATATGAACAAGCCCGTCAAGAGTTGCTATCGAGATGGCCTTCTCTTGGAGCGACGACGAGGAGCCTCTAAGCAAATGAGCTGGATTCCTCTATAGGAGCCCCCGAAGCAGGAACCAGGGATGAGTAGGCATGGGGGCATCCTGCACAAGCTATGGAAAACTATTTCGGCGCAGCAGAGCTTCTATGGCCTGCGCGTCTGAGACAAGCCCGGTCTGTCTGGTTCATTTAGTTTCTTTGGTTCATCTAGTTTATCCGGTTCGTCTGGTTCAACTAAATAAACAAGATAGACCAGACAGACCGAACAGACCAAATGAAAGTGACTAGCTGGCGAACTTCTACGGCAAGCTGCTAAATAGGATGTCGAGCAACCAAGCATCAAGCCGGGCTCTGATCGAGGAAATCTGGCGCTACTCGGTGGTTGAAGTCGCAGCTCTCATGCAACAGAACACTGTGTGGTTGTGTCGATGACGAGCCTATGATACCGTTCTACATTCCCTTTTTCATGCTCGACGTGGTCCGGGGGATGATCGGTCTCTCCGCATACATTGTTTGGGAATCATGGATTTTTTCTCCTTCGGACAATTGCAGTGGATCAGGCAGACCTCTCTTGTCTGTCTGCTGGCAGTGCTGAGTGGATTGCTGCTTCCCCTCACCCCGCGGGCTGAATCTGGAGCAAGCACCTCCGGACGCGTCTCTCTTGACTTCAATGATGTCGAACTCTCTGTTTTTGTTCGCTTCATCAGCGAGTTGACCGGAAAGAACTTTGTCTTGGACGATGTCGTCAAGAAGGCCGGGGGAAAAATCAGCGTGTATTCCCCTACTAAGGTCACGCACGACCAAGCCTACAGCATGTTCGTAGCAGCGCTCGAAGTCAGTCGCCTGGCTGTCATCTCGAAAGGGAATGTCCATCAAATCGTGGCGATGGGGGACCTTCCTCCGGAGCGCGGGGTATTCGTCTACAGACTCAAAAACGCCAGTGCGACCGACCTTGCCGCCATCCTGACCAATCTCGTCGCCCGATCTCAGACCGTGGCACAGACGGCACCGGGCACACGGCCACTATTTAGGCCCTTGAGCGAATTCGAAGCCCCTGTCCAGGTTTTTGCGGACAAGGCCACGAACTCGATCATCATCAGTTCGACAAAAAGCGCCTACACCAAGTTGCAGTCCGTCATTCGAGACTTGGATACACGTCGACATCAGGTCTTTGTCGAAGCCGTCATCTTGGAGGTCCAGGTCGATCGGCTTAGACAGATCGGGAGCGACCCTATTCAGGTAATAGCTGCCGGCAAGAGCGGTGCACTGCAAGGTATTGGCTCACTCAATACCGCACCAGAAAATTTGTCAACCATCGCGCAGGCCATTATTGGGGGCGCTGCAACTGGAGGAGCGGTGTCGGCCCTCAACACGGTCAACGTGCGCGCATTCTTACAACTGTTGCTGAGCCTTACGGACACGAATGTCCTGTCGACCCCCCAAGTGCTCGCCGCAGATAACCAAAAGGCCAAGATCGTCGTGGGTGAAAATCGTCCGTTCCCCACGGGTCAGGCCCAGGGAATCACGGGCGGGACTCTTGTCACGATCGAGCGAAAAGATGTCGGCGTTACACTGGAATTCACCCCGCAGGTCCTGGAGAACGACCTGATCCGATTAGAAATCAAGCAGGAGATTACCGCGATTGCGGAAAATGTCGCACAAACGATCGGGAGCGGGACATCCAGCGTCCCAGTCGGACCCACCACGACCAAACGGTCGATGGAGACGACCACCATCGCGAAAGATCAGCAAACGATCGTCGTAGGCGGGCTCGTGCGGGATAACATCATCATCAGCGAGCGAAAAGTTCCGCTCTTGGGCGATATCCCGTACTTGGGTTGGCTGTTCAAATTCCAAAGTCGTGCGATTGAGAAGCTTAACCTGCTCGTATTCCTCACCCCAACCCTAGTCAGGGATGAGGCAGACATGGCGGAGTTGAATGCCCGTAAAGCCGCGGAATTGGGTACGTTACAGAGAGAAAATCGAATTGAGGAACCGACGAAGCTCAAGCAAGATGTTTTAGAAAAACTCGAACGCCAGAACGGAACCCCCCGCCCCCTTCCGAATAGAGTAGATCCATCCGTTCCGCTCCAGCCACCCGTGCAACCTGAGTGAAGTTCCCCGCGCTCCCGCGCGGGGAATCATAATAGGAATGCGGAACTCTCCGTAGCCCTCCTTCGCTAAGGCTTCGGCACGCCGCCTATAGGCTCTGGCTGACCGGTCGGAGGTCTCTCCTCGCCATTTCCTATTCCGCCGAAGCAGCCTCTTCGGCTGCGAGGCCGGGCATCCTCGCTCTATAGAGCGGGGCATTTTGGCGAAGGAGAGTAATTTCTGATTAAGAGCATCGGCGACCGCTGCCTTGGCTCGCGCCTCCCACAAGCCCACATGCCACTCATTCTCCGAAGACAAGGCACTTTGAAAGCGGTGTGAACGCACCGTGACTTCAACAAATCTAGGTCATAACTGTGAAATTCGGTCGGCCAGGGGTATGGGGTGAGTGACTCAGGTATCCATATCTATTTGTTTTTGGACCTGCGGAAAGAATACGCCAAACCACAGTCAATAAGATCAAGCACTTGGCGATGCAGACGAGTGAAAAATGCGGCAGAATGTTCGCAAATCCGCAACCAGAGA
>DASVEA010000296.1:0-4574 GCA_036380815.1 Nitrospiraceae bacterium | reverse complement strand
GTAATTTTTCTCCCTCTTCAGCCCTCTCAGCAACCAGGCTGGTTGTTTTCTACTGCGCGCGTCTTTCTCACCCACCCACCCGCTGGCAGATATTTTTCACCCACCCGACCCTCCGATTGCTTCGCAATCGATTTCCCGAGAAGTGCCATTAGCCCGGGCGAGGGCCTTCACATCGCTAAGCCTCTATTTAGGGAGTGGCCAAGGCTGCCCTTTACTGCGCGCATCGAACGAGCACAGTTTCACCGTGCGCGTTCTGCGAGCAAGAAGGGCACCTGGCCGCTCCCTTCCCATCCTCTGAGACCGCGCGTTGCGCGAGCACAGGGGACTCACTGGGCCATCCCTCCCCTGCTGGCGGGCTTTTTCAGCATCCTGTTGGGTTGCATCTTTTACTCGTGCCTGAGCACTGCCAGTGGCCGTTGGCCAAGAATCCGGTAGGTGCTCGCAAAACCCACTATCAGCGTCAGTACCATCGTGAGAAGGAGGCCGATGCCAAGCACCCGTGGGTGTATGCTCCAGGGAAGATCGAACACATACCGCAATACGGCCCATGACAAGACACTCCCGAGAGTCAGTCCGATCAACCCAGCGACGGCGCCCAGCAGGACATACTCAATGGCAAAGGCGCAAGCGATCAGGCTACGGGTCGCACCGAGCGCCTTCAGAATGACCGATTCATAGAGACGCCGGTAGCGTGTCGCCGCCAGTGCTGCCGCCATCACCAGTCCGCCGGCAGCCACACAAAATAATGCCACTGCCCTGATTGCCAATGAGAGACGATCGAGCACCCGTGCAAACCCATCGAGTACGTCGCCGATATGGATCGCGCTGACGTTCGGAAATGAGGCGACGACAGCCTGCTGCAACGGCACCTCTTCCTGCGGCGAGACCCGTACCGTCGCCACATAGGTGAACGGCGCCCCTTCAATCGCGCCTGGCGATAAGATCATGTAGAAGTTCGTCGAGAAATTTCCCCACTCAACTTTGCGAATACTGCTCACCGTCGCCGCCACCGTGGCCCCCTGAATATCGAACTCCACGATCGAGCCGATCGTGAGACCTAAGTGCGTGGCAGCGTCTTCTTCCACTGAAACCTGTGGGGATGAGAAGACCTGCCCAGGCTTCCACCATTCCCCCTTGACCAGTCGATTGTCTTTCGGTAGCTGGTCGAGGAAAGTCAGCACATACTCCCGGGTGAAATACCACTGTTTCCCTCGCGCTTCCTTCCCCTCCGTGCGCTTGTCTTCCTTCTCCACTCCCTCTTCTACCGTGACGACATGGCCATCGATCGCATGGAGTCGCGAGCGCACCAGCGGGGTGAGTTCCGGACGCGCTCGGTCGGCCTGTCGGGAGACCAACGATACGAACTCTTTCGATTGATCAGGCTGAATATCGATAAAGAAAAAAGTCGGGGCATCCGCCGGCCGATTCTCCTGTACTTGACGGAGCAACGCCTGTTCCACCAGCGACACCGTGACAATCACCATCACGCCGATGCCGATGGCAACCATGATCCCAGTCGCCTGGCTTCCCGGCCGCACCACATTACCCAGGGCATAGCGGAGGCTCAACACGCGGGGCATCGGCATCCAGGACAGCCCTCGCACGAACACCCGCGCACAGAGACAGAGGACCATGATGGCGACAGACAATGCGCCGAGAAACAGGAAGCCGATCGACCACGAACCGGCTTGCCAAATTGAGAGTGCGCAGAGCCCGAGGATGATCCCTCCGGCCGTGCCGACATTCCATCGATCGGCCAGTCCCCATCTCACCCACCATCGTGAGGGAAGCGCCTCATGCTCGGCCGTCGACTGTTCTGCATCGCGCCGGAAGATCGCACCTGGATGAATGTCTCGAATCTTCAACAGGGGCCACAGAGTAAACAGCAGCGTCGATAACAGTCCCAGCGCCGCCCCTTTCATCAAGGGCCAAATCGATGACCACGACAAATCTAAAGAGACACCTAATTGATCGAGGAGGTCGGACATGAACAGCCCTGCCATGAGGGGAGGCAGCCCTCGTTGGAGGGCAATCCCCAGCAACATCCCGGCGAGGCTCCCGACAGATCCCAAGAAGATCGCTTGCAATACATAGGTCGAAACGACCGTGGCCGAATCCGCGCCGACCGCTTTTAAGATCGCGATCGTCCGCAACTTGTCCCGCAAGAAGGCATGAATCGAGGTCCCGACCCCTAGTCCACCGATGAACAACGCAGTCAGGCCGATAAGTCCGAGATAGCGGGAGAGTTGATCGAGAAATTGCCTCAACTGTGACTGGGCCGTGCGATAGCTGGATACGCGTGCAGAGTCTGCAGCCAGCCGGTCTCGCAGCTCGGAGAGGAGCGGCTCCAGCGGCATGTCGGAGGGCGTCTTCACGAGATACCGTTCTCGCACCCGGCTTCCGGGCTTAATCAGCTCGGCCGCCTGTAGTCCCTCCTGCGCAATCATCACCCGTGGACCCAAGATGAAGGCATTGGCCATTCGATCCGGTTCGGTCCGCACGACGCCGGTGATCAGAAACATCGCCTGACCGATCTTCAATCGATCCCCGATCGAGAGGCCCATCCGAATCAGCAACGACTCCTGCACGACCGCCCCAAAACAGGAGTGCCCGCCGCAACGGCGTTCATCCGGGTGGAGCAGGACATCCGGCAATTGCGCCGGGTCCAGTCGAATTGCCCCGTAGAGGGGATATGCCGATTCGACGGCTTTCAGTTCGATGATCTGGGTCGATTGGGTCGTAGAGGGTCCCGGAGTCGTGCGTGCGGCCATAGCCACGAGTTCGCTCACATGGGTGAAGACCATGTTTCGTGTGCTCAGCGAGTCCAGCACCGTCTGTCCCGCGGGACTCAGGGGCCGCGTCAAACGAATTTCGAGATCACCGCCCAACAGTCCCCGCGCTTCTTTCGTGACAGCGCGCTCCATATTTGTGCCAAAGAGGGAGACTCCAACCAAGGCTCCGACGCCGATCGCGATACAGGCAAAGAAATAGAGAAAGTGCCGCCAGGCTTCCCTGGTTTCCCGCCAGGCCATTCTGAATATAAAAGGATTCACAGGGGTGACTCTGCAACCCGATCGTCTGAGTCGGTGAGGCGGTCGAATTCGATTCGGCCGTCGCGCAATTCAATTACGCGTTCCATCGAAGACGCGAGAGCTCGATCATGCGTGACGAGGACTAAGGTGGTGCCGTAATCGCGATGGAGAGAATGGAGCAGCTGCATCACGTGCTGGCCCGTGGCCGAGTCCAAGTTGCCGGTCGGTTCATCGGCCAGTAGAATCGGTGGGTGACAGGCAAAGGCTCTAGCCACCGCCACTCGCTGCTGCTCGCCCCCCGAGAGTTGGACGGGATAATGATGCAGTCGCTCTCCCAGGCCGACGGTCCGCATCAGATCCGTCGCGCGATCCTGCGCTGTGCGTATCCCTGCCAACTCCAACGGCACCATAACGTTTTCCAGGGCGGTGAGGGTGGGAATAAGATGGAAGGATTGAAAGATGTAGCCGATGTGATCGCGACGATACTGCGCCAAAGCACTCTCACGCATCGTCGAGATCTCTACGCCGTCCAACATGATGGAGCCGGACGTCGGGCGGTCTAGCCCCGCGATGAGGCCCAGTAACGTAGACTTTCCGCTTCCGGATGGGCCGACAATGGCCACGCGCTGCTTATCGGGAATCTCAAGTGTCAGATCGTCGAGGATCGTGATCTGATGGCCTCCGCCGGCCAAGCGCATCGTCAGGTGAGAAAGCGTAATCATGTCGTCGGTCCGGTTTCCAGAGTATCGTCCACGTCTGGCCTATATTATACTGGATGATCATGCGACGCTCATGGATTCTCACAAAACTATTTTCCTGCCTCTGCCTCTCCTTCATCCTCCTCTGTGGGTATGACCAAGGCCGCGCGCGCGCCGCTCCGACACCGTCGTCGAGCCCCCTGGGCGAGGGCATGGAACCACGTCCGAGAACCGAGGTGACGACACCGCCGGATCGATCGAAGCGGCCCGACTCCGCCGAACGCCCCCGCATCGTCGCCTTCGGCGACAGCCTGACGGCTGGCTTAGGTGTCGCACAGAATCACTCGTATCCCGCCCATCTGCAGCGGATGCTGGACGCAGCGGGCTATGCCTATCGGGTTGTGAACGCGGGAGTCAGCGGCGATACGACAGCCGGAGGAGTCCGGAGGGTCTCTTGGGTTCTGAACAACAAGCCGGTGATCGTCATTCTGGAGCTGGGCGGCAACGACGGACTCCGCGGCCTCAGCCTGCATGAGACGAAAGCCAACCTCGAACGGATCGTTCAACAACTCCAACAGGCCTCGGTCACTGTCGTGTTAGCAGGAATGAAACTTCCTCCGAATTATGGACAGGACTATACCGCGGGGTTTGAGGCGCTGTACCAGGCCTTAGCGAAGCAATATCACCTGACGATGATTCCATTTTTTCTCGATGGAGTGGCAGCCTCGTCCTCGCTCAACCAGGCTGACGGCATTCATCCGACAGGAGAGGGTTATCGCATCATCGTCGAAAAGATCTTTCCAACGCTTGAGCCGTTGCTGGAGCGCACCCGGTGAAGGCGGTC
>DASVEA010000295.1:0-3237 GCA_036380815.1 Nitrospiraceae bacterium | reverse complement strand
CAATGTACTAGGTCAAAAACATTCTTAAACGGAGGTGATATATGAGCACCATACTCCTCGTCATCCTGATCCTATTCCTTGTCGGCGCGTTGCCTACTTGGCCTTACAGCGCGAACTGGGGTTACGGCCCCAGCGGCGGGCTAAGCTTAGTCCTTTTGGTCTTGGTCGTTCTGTTGCTGACTGGTCGGATTTAACAGGCTGCGGAAAAACTTTGCTGGCCCGCGAGAGCCTCGATGGATCGCACGAGTGCCTGCGCGCTCAGTCGAGCGGCACAATAAGAAAGCATTCCCGGGGTCTTCTCCTCTTGTCCCATACGTGCAGGCCATCGAAGTTCTGCTGAGCCGAATTTTTTTACGCACCTAGCTAGTCGTTCTTCACAGGATCAATACAATTCAACCACCCCCGGCATCATTCCTCATTGACTACAGCCGTGAGTTGCACGTGCACAGGTCCCTCCTCAATATCTCCCTGCACGACTAGGTTCTCTTCTTGCTGTTGATCGTGGCACGGAGACACCGCCAAACTGCGACTGCATTATTTTTTCCGCTGAGCAATTTTGATCAGACCGCTGCCGTTCTTCTCGCCGATAATGGCCAGTAAGAGAGGAAGAATTCGAT
Source organism: Nitrospiraceae bacterium (assembly GCA_036380815.1). Taxonomy (GTDB): domain Bacteria; phylum Nitrospirota; class Nitrospiria; order Nitrospirales; family Nitrospiraceae; genus Palsa-1315. The sequence continues at coordinate 2,620 of DASVEA010000295.1, read as the reverse complement.
TCTATTCACACGCCGCCACGGAGTAGGTCAAGCACACGATGCCGCTTCCACCTAACGGCCCGGGTGGAGGGATAAAGTTGTGGCAATGCATTACCTGTGGCGGACGGTGCAATCGTTTCCGTTCTTCGTCGCGAACTAGATTTCAGTTATTCATCAATAGGAGGACATACCCATGTTGACCAAATCTCAGGTAGCCAGCGCGTCGGTGACCGACATGCTTCGAGAAGACCATAAGAAGGTGAAGGGTCTCTTCGAGGAATTCGAGCAGGCCGCAGATGTCAAAGCGAAGCAACGGATCGTCGAGACGTCGTTGACGGAGCTTGAAGTGCATAGCAAGTTGGAGGAAGAGCTCATCTATCCGGCGATTCGGGCTGAAATCGATGACGATGATCTTATGGATGAGGCGCTCGAAGAACATCATGTCGTTCACGCGCTGATCGGGGAACTGAAAAAGATGAAGCCGAGCGACGACCGCTACGATGCCAAGTTTACCGTGCTGGCGGAGAACGTCAGGCATCACATCAAGGAAGAAGAATCGGAGATGTTTCCGAAGGCCGAAGACTGCGACATCGATTGGGACGCGCTCTGTTCCCAAGTGATGAAGCGGAAGGAGCAATTAACGGCAAAGAAGGCCTCCAAGAAGAAGTAGGCCGGTTGCCGTCGTTGCGTAAACGGGGAAGTCGAGGGATAACCAGGCTCTCGGCTTCCCCGAAGACGTGGTGTCGGATAGAGGGTCGGGTGAACTGGAAGGACATGTTGAAACTCCTGAGCGCAACCTACACAAAATGGACTGAGGATCATGCCCAAGGCCTAGGTGCCGCCTTGGCATTTTATGCAGTCTTTTCTCTGGCGCCCCTGCTCCTTATCGTGATCGCCATTGCCGGGTCGGTATTTGGGCAAGAAGCAGCTGAAGGCCAAATTATCGGGCAGATTCAAGGCCTCGTGGGCGAGGAGAGTGCAAAAGCGATTCAAAGCATGATCGAAGAAGCCCGGAAGCCCGCAGCCGGCATCATTGCCACGGTCCTGGCCATTGTCATGCTCCTTCTCGGCGCGACTGGTGTATTTGCTCAACTTCAGGAGGCTCTGAATACGATTTGGAGAGTTAAGGAAAAGCCGGGGGAGGGCATTTGGAAAATTCTCAGAGATCGCTTCATTTCACTCATGGCGGTTCTCGGCACCGGATTTCTACTGTTGATCTCCTTGGTCATCAGCGCGGGGTTATCGGCGTTCGGCACGACCCTGGAACATTCTCTTCCGGTCCCAGAATTTCTCCTGCAACTAATCAATTTCTTCGTGTCTTTTGCCATCGTCACGGTCTTATTCGCCATGACCTATAAACTACTCCCAGATATATCGATTCAGTGGAGCGATGTATGGATCGGCGCAATCATCACGTCGCTACTCTTCACGATCGGAAAGTTCTTAATCGGCTTCTATCTGGGCAAGAGCGACGTCGGCATCGCCTATGGGGGGGCTGGGTCCCTCGTGGTCATTTTGATCTGGGTCTACTATGCGTCGCAGATATTTCTGTTCGGGGCCGAGTTCACGGCCGTGTATGCAGAGTCTCGTGGTTCCCGACTCGCTCCATCGGCGCACGCACGAACGGGGCCCGGGGTCAAATTGGCAGGCGCCACGAAATGACATTCACTCCTACCTTTAGATCAACGCAAACGTCGGACGTTTGAACATGACAGACGTACGAGAGGTCATCATCATCGGCGGAGGCTTGGCGGGGCTGTCTGCGGCCCTGTATCTCGGTCGGAGCAGGCGGGACACATTGCTGATCCACTCCGGCAGATCCATGGCCAAATGGGAAGCGGACGTGCAGAACTATCTCGGGTTTCCCGACGGCATCGACGGTACAGATCTCCTCAAGCGCGGCCATATGCAGGCGGCTCGTTTTCAAGTGGAGATCATCGAGGATGATGTTCGGACGCTCAGAAAAGATGACGACACGTTTCATCTTCAAGGTCATCAGACGGAATATCACGCGAACCGGGTGCTGGTCGCAACGGGACTGACCCATCTTCCACCGGATATTCCCGGTGTGAAAGACTGCCTTGGGAAAAGCCTGTTCTTTTGTAAGGATTGTGATGCGTATCGCGTGCAAGGGAAACGGATCGTCATCATCGGACAAAACAATGAAGCGGCGGACTATGCGCTGGCTATGTTGCTTTTCTCGCCGAGCGTGATGATCGCGACCAACGGTCAAGAGCCCACATGGGATTCGCATCACGCCGGATGGCTGGAGGAGTATCAGATCCCGGTTCGTCAGGATCGAATCCGTATGGTGGAACATGAGGAGGGGCATCTTCGAGCCTTGACCTTCGAGCAGGGCGACCCGATGAAGCTCGATGCGGCCTTCACGACCCGAGGCGACGTCTATCACAATGATTTGGCTGAACACGTTGGAGCCTCGATCGACTCGGAGGGGGAGATCATCGTTGATGCCTATCTGAGAACGAATGTGGCTGGTCTCTATGCGGCAGGCTGCGTGACTGCGGCGAACTGTCAAATGATCATCGCCGCCGGTCAAGGCGCAATAGCCGGACAGGCTATCAACCGGGACCTGTTCGAAGAAAGCCTGAGGAACCATACCGTACCCTGTTTCGGTCAAGCT
>DASVEA010000294.1:0-2578 GCA_036380815.1 Nitrospiraceae bacterium | reverse complement strand
TTGAGTCAAAAAAAACGTCCTCTAACCCGTTGGGGCTAAAGGACGCCATTGTCCATCCCGTACTATCGTGAAGCCGGTGGGAAACGCCGTTGTTCCCCTGTCAGATAGGCACTCCGAATGGAAGCACTATGCAACCATTTGGCGCCCTTATAACAACCATAGGGAAATCTGTCAATGTCTATCTCTGTTTTGGCGGGATGAGCGGAAAGTGATGGACGGGCGAGACTGGCGAGAAAGGCGCGCCTAGATGTTAGAAGTTCTGAGTTCTGAGTTCTGAGTTCTGAGTTCTGAGTTCTGAAAACCTCGAACTCTCCCCCGTCGCGCCTGTCCCGCGCTTTACCCCTCACCCTTTACGGTCTGTCCCGCTGGCAATGACCTAAGGTCTGTGCTAGATTCGCTTTCACCTATGGCTCATTCGCCACAATATTTGGCACGAAAACTGTCTCACAGGCCTTCAAGCTTCCTATCAGCTGACCCTCGTTTCACTTTTCACGCCTCACGTTTCACGATTCCTCTGATCAGAATCCTGCTGGCCCTGGTCTGTTTAGTCGGCACCGCCTGTGGCATAACAGGCCCGACGGGCATAATCCTCTTCGACGATCCGCGCGGTACCGTGTCTCTTCAGACGATGTCCGATCGGTCGATTCAGGCCAATCACCCGATCAATCTGGACCCAAACCTTCTCGCCCAGCTATTAAGAGGCATAGGGATTCAGGAACAGGAGCATGGCCTTCAAAAATTAATCACAAGCCCATCAGCTCCCGTCCCCGTCTTCTCGGATGATCAGATCCGGTTCCTCGCTCCGCTGCTTGCGGAGGGCTTACGTACGGCAACCGCAGATCAACGTATCGAGTATCGTGTCAATACTACGCACAAAGGTTCAGTATTAGAATCCTCGACCACGGAAACCACCGCCGGTTCCCTCTACGCCTATGGCCGACAGATGTATGTGATACTCTCTCAATATAACTACAACCAGATGCGGGAGAACATGAATGTGAACGACATGTCCAATCGCTATCGGTCGCGTCAACCCGAATCTTCAGGTCTCCAGGACTATATACTGCTGTTCACTCCGCGCGCCGCCCAACGGTCCGATAGCTTTGATCCGCCGGCAGGTGAAAAGTCCACCGACAGATTTCTCGCCGTCGATTATCAGCTGCTGCAACAGGTGTCGCCGGCATTAGCCACCACTGAGAAGACTGCGCCGGTTAGCGAGTCTTCAAGAGGAACCGGCACATCCGGAGCCTCAGCTCAATCCACAGAAGCCCTAGCTCAGGAGGTGGAAGCCCTCAAGAAGGAAATGCAATCCCTTAAACAGCAGCAGCTCAATAACCAGACCACCGGGCCAGATAGCCCCAAGCAGAAAACCACACCGCAGCAAAAATGAAAGCTGAGGTCCGAGGCTGAAGGCGGAAAGGTCGAAGCTCTGGGCTCGGAGTCCGACCTTTCAAAAGCTTCAGCCTTCCGCTCCTTCAGCCTTTCCCAGCAGGATGCTCAAAAAGGCCGTCCAGCAGGCCCTTCCATTTCCCTCCATCTCTCTTTAGGGGAGTGGCCGAGGCTGCCCTTTACTGCGCGCATCGAACGAGCACAGTTTCATCGTGCGCGTTCTGCGAGCAAGAAGGGCACCTGGCCGCTCCCTCCCCTGCTGGCGGGATTTTTCAGCATCCTGTTAAGAATTGCGGTAGCCGTTTGTAATCGGCATCCGCCGATCCTTCCCTAAGGCCCGATGTGTGATCTTGATGCCGATCGGCGCCTGCCGGCGCTTGTACTCGCTGCCATCCACCATCGCAATCACGCGCGCCACGGTGACGCGGTCGTACCCCGCTTCGACGATTTCTTCGAGAGACCGGTCTTCTTCCACATAGGCCTGAAGAATGGGATCAAGTATCTCGTAGGGCGGCAGTGAGTCTTCATCCTTCTGGTTGGGCCTCAGCTCGGCGGTCGGCGGCCGATCTAACGTCCGTTTGGGGATTACCGGGGTTGTGCCGCGGAGGTTACGGAGCCGCGCCAAGCCATACACCATCGTCTTGGGCACATCTTTGATCACGGCAAATCCTCCAGCCATATCGCCATACAACGTGGCATACCCCACGCTCAACTCACTCTTGTTGCCCGTGGTGAGCACCAGATGGCCGAACTTGTTGGAGAATGCCATGAGGAGATTGCCCCGGATGCGGGCTTGGAGATTCTCTTCCGTCGTATCAGGCGCACGCCCCTCGAACGTCTCCGCAAGCGCGTGCCGATAGGTGTCAAACATCGTCGTGATGGGAATCGTCCTGACAGAGATCGCGAGTCGTTTCCCCAATTCGGCGACATCGTGGCGACTGTCTTGCGACGTATAGGGCGACGGCATGAACAGACCCCACACATTCTCGGCGCCGAGCGCATCAACGGCGAGCACGGCGGTCAGCGCCGAGTCCACTCCGCCGCTCAGGCCGATCACAGCACTCGTAAATCCGTTTTTCCTTACGTAGTCGCGCACCCCCAACGTGAGAGCCCGATACACCTCCTCCAGCGGGTCGAGGACCGGCGCCACGTCGGGGACCGCACGCACCCGAGTTTTTTGAACTGATGG
>DASVEA010000293.1:0-8374 GCA_036380815.1 Nitrospiraceae bacterium | reverse complement strand
AGAAGAATGCCATGGGCTGGAGCGACTCGCCACGGAGGGGACTGGTGCGGAGCAATCGCGGTTCGCACGGGCACAGATTGAGCCACTACGCTCTTTCCAAGAGCGATGGATGGAGTGAGGGTCGCGGCACTGATCAACAGGAGGCCGATGAACACCCCAGCAGCACGGACGAGAAATGGTAGCCGATGGGACCTCCCGTAGTTACTTGTCATCATGAAAGCGTCGCTCCTACTCATAGTGTATATGATTCCCGCACCTTTCCTCCGCGAAACCCGCTGTCAATAACTTTGTGGAAAAAGCGGAGCAGGTCGGCAAGATCGATCCAAAACCCGCAATTCAAACAGCGGGCATAGAGCCGCCGATTCACCAGTGTATAGTGACGCTCGACCATCATGAAGCCCTTACATCTCAAGCAGTGCATCATTGCGCCTGTCTTCAGACTCTCTGTCTATCGGAGTCGATTCATCACCAATGCCAAACATCCTGCCAACAGTCCTCCGCCGATAATCGTGGTGCCAAACGAGAGGTACGCGCTGGCCCCACTGCCGGGAGGGGCTCCGTCGAGCAGGTCTCGTACGCCCCCCTGTACCATCAGCACGGAGAGGGTGAGCAGTGCGCCGATAGCAAACCACCATCTAAAGGATCTCACTGGTGTCCTCGAAACAGAGCGCACATCGGCCTGGAAATAGCGCCCATCGGCCACTGTAGCCGAGGGTCGACAGGCTGTCAAGAAGACCGCCTGTTGATTCACTCCACCTATCGACAGACGTCTTACGCGCCTCACGGGGAGGCTGCAACGGGAGCAGACGCCGCTTTCAATCCTCGATGGAGAAAGATGGAGACGCTTCCATTGCCGTTGTCCGCCGTCACGAGTCCAGGCTCTTCAGCCTCCTTCGTTGTGACGCGAAACGTCGCAAGGGCGAAGGGGCCTGGTTTTGTCCGATAGTTTCTCGGCGGATATTCGAAGGTCCCATCGTCACGGCCGAAGAGAATGGAGAGATCACTCGATTGAAGATTGACGATGGCCACGTCGATGCGACGGTCGCCGTTGAAGTCGCGAGCGAGCCCGAAATTCGGTCCTGCGTCGGCACCTGAATCGCGCCCTGGCTGGAAAGTCCCATTACCTTTTCCGAGAAAGGTTGTAAAGCTATCCTGCACGCCGTTGATCACAAGTAGGTCGCGGATCCGGTCACGATTAAAGTCGGCGAAACTCACCCCGAGCGGGCGCTTCCCCGTCCGATAGTCGGTGGGAGGGAGAAATGTGCCGTCGCCATTCCCCATCCAGATGGAGACCGCGTTCGACATCGGCCCCCCGTTTGTCACGGCCAAATCGATCTTCCCATCGCCATTCAAGTCGGCCAACGCCACCGACGTGGGCGTATCGCCATATTCGTACTGCGCCCCATGGGTGAACTCACCAGTACCAGTTCCCATGAAGACTTTAATCTTGTCGTTTCGCAATGCGACCACAAGGTCGGGCACTTGATCGCCGTTCAGATCGTCGCTGGCAATGGCAACGGGGGTCCGATGCACGGGGTAGCGTGGCCCCTCTTCAAATTTTCCGTCGGCCCGGCCGAAGAGTACGGCCACTTCGTCGCCTCCGGAACAGGCCAAAACCACATCAGGAGAAGGATCGCGATTGAACATCCCGAGGGCGAGCGAGCGGGGCTCTTTACAGACGTTCAGTTGGACTTGATCACGAAAGGTGCCGTCACCGTTGCCTAAGAGAATCGAAAGAGTATTGCTGCCGATATTGGTTGTGACAAGATCGGTAAAACCATCCTGATTGACGTCAGTGGGGGTGACGGTCGTCGGATTCTTACCTACTTTATAACTGGCAAAATAGTAAAAGAGATCTGGTGGGGCGTAGGGGTCTTGCTTAGTACAGCCGATTCCCATCAGCAGGGAGAGACTTGTCGCCACGACCACAAGGTTCCAGGCTGTATGCCTAATGTGGCCGTCAACGCGTCTGATCACGCACCACTCCTCGAGCGAGGAACCAGCGATGTGGTGATTCGTCCGGATGAGCACGCGTCCCTCGACCAGGCCTTCTCGCCGAAAAGAGTGTGGCCAGTATACAGACCACCGCTTTCTCCTGGCAATCAATCCAGCTACGCAACGATTCCCGCCAAAACGCGGTTCCCCCAATCCTGGCCCACTCAGCGATGGCTTTGAAAACGGCACAGTATTTGGAGTACAATGCTTCTCTTGGTAAGGAGGAATCCATGAGCAAGATGATGAAGATTGAGTTGTCGATGTATGGAATCGCCGAGGTACTACATTGGTGTCACGACCGCAATAAGGGCCGCGTCCCCGGGGTAGACACGGCAGGCTTCGATAAAATGAAGGTGCTCTTGGCTGAGAAGCCGCAGTCAGGTGATTATTTTACCCTCGATCAGTTTTGGAAGAAGAGAGCCACCTTGGACTTGACAGAAGATGAGGTGGCGACGATCGATCGCTGTCTCTACGATATCCCCAATTTCGATAGCGAGCCTCTCCCGCAAATCCGACATAAATTTTGGCCGCAACAGACGGCTGCCCTCTGATAGAGGCAGGGGCCGTCCTCAAACGGTCCCTGCATTTAGCTCATAACGATTCGTCCAGCTTACTCGTCCAAGACGGGGCCGAGAGCCGCGTGAAAAACCCGTTGCATTTTGAAGCGCACCCGTGGAGAGAACTATCAGGCAGGAAGAAGAGACTGCCCTTGCAGGATGCTAAAAAGGCCGTCCAGCAAGGCCGCAGCGAGTGAAGACCCTCAATGTACCCGTGGGTACGTTGAGGGTCTGAACGATGCGAGAACGAAGCTGGCGGACTTTTTCAGCATCCTGCCCGCTAGAGCGTCTCTTCTCCCTTGAGGTACCTGCGAAAGCGGTCCATCAAGTCGGCACCAAGCGTCCCACCTTCCGGCTTCTTCACCTCCTGATCGGCAAAATGCTCACGAATTTCACGAAGGCGTTTCTCCGCCTGCTCATTCCCTTGCAGCCGCTTAGTCTTCTCCAGTGCCGTATCAAACGCCTCAAAGGTCAGACTGTCGTACCCAAAAGAGCGGATTCGTTTGACGGCCTTCATCATGGCCTGATTCCTGAAAGTCGTGAGGTGTTCCGAGTCGACCTCCTTGAGCCCAAGCTTCCGCGCCCTGCGCTCAGCGGCTTTACGGATTCCGCTACGCACGAAATCCGGAGACGTCTGCAGTCGCTTCCATGCCTCATCGGTCCACGCGACTCGCTCTTGTGGCGCATCCCACAATTGAAGCAACATCGGCTCGTCGATCCGCGTCACGCCTTTCTCTCTCGCCAAATCTTCGGTGTCCCGCCTCAACATGTCGGTGACGAATTCGACGGCGATCGGCGGTGACTGTTTCAACTTCTCGCGAAGTTGGGCCAACGCTCCCTCGCTCCATTCCAACGGTGGCATCGAGGCTTCACGGAGATCGCCCAGCGCTTCCACCTTCTCGAAGAGTTCGACATTCACCTCGAGATGGCCTCGCTCCCTGGCAACCTCTTCGGCAATTTGCCTGGTCATGTTCCGCATGAATTCCGGAACCGTATTCAGCCGTTCCTTGGCGGCGGCAGTCCAGGGGAGATGGCCTTGCGCCATTTGCTCCGCCGCGTCTGCCATGCCAGACTCGCCGCCCATACTGCCCATCATTTGGTTCTTGAACTGATCGAGAATCTCTTCCGTAATCTCCGCGTAGCCAAGTTCTCGGGCTTTTTTTTCGGCAAGACGACGAACCATTCCGCGCAAGAATAGCGGTGCCCGCTCTAGACGATTGGAGGCCTCGTCCGTCCAACGGACATCTATCCCGACCGCATCGTGGGAGTCCGGTACATTCATGATAAGCGTTCTGTTATGACTGGTTCAGAAGTTCCTTCAATTCCTTGCCGGCTTTGAAAAATGGGACCTTCTTGGCAGGAACCGCCACGGTCGCGCCGGTCTTGGGGTTCCGCCCTTCTTTCATCCGACGGGCCCGCAGGCGGAAACTGCCGAACCCACGAATCTCGGTCTTATCGCCGTTCTTCAATGAATCACGCACACAGTCGAAAATTGTATTGACGACGACTTCCGCTTGCCGCTTCGTCAAGGTCGTGATCTGTTCGGATACGCGCTCGATGATTTGGGCTTTCGTCATATTGGACTCCCCTTTCGTGGTGATGAATCGAACTGCACACCGATCCGACCGCGCTAGAACGCCATGAGATACTTGAGACTGACCCCGGAGTAAAAGTCCAACTTGGGGAAGAGCACCGACAATCGCGATTCGATCAACTCTCTGATCGAAAATCGCCGGCGCGGCTCAATGACTTTCGGCTCGCCCTCGATGCCGGCCACATCCGCCGCAAGCTGGATGGCAGCTTCGAGATCACCGAGTTCGTCCACAAGCTTTGAAGCTTTGGCCTGACGGCCCGTAAAGATTCGACCGTCCGCCAGGGCCTGCACAGCCGCCAAGTCGAGTCCGCGCCCTTCCGCCACCGCCTCAATGAACTGCTTATGGACATCGTCCATGACGGATTGGAGCAACGCTTGTTCTTCATCATTCATCTTCCGGAGCGGCGATCCAATATCCTTGAATCGGCCACTTTTGATCACGACACCTTCGACCCCGATCTTCTTGAGCAACCCTTCGACGTTAGCCATCTCCATGATGACCCCGATGCTCCCCGTCAACGTCCCTGAATTGGCCATGATCCGATCGGTCGCAACGGCAATATAGTATCCTCCTGACGCCGCCACCGTACCCATTGAGGCAATCACGGTCTTGTTGCTCTTGTTACGAACCCGCTGGACCGCATCATGGATTTCTTGCGACGGCACAACTCCGCCGCCGGGGCTATCAATTCGCAATACGATCGCTTTAACGGAAGGGTTGTCGGCAAAACGCTTCAACTCGCCGATCGTGGATTGCGCATCCAGAATGACGCCTTCGATACGAATCAATCCAACCCGGTCCTCCATCGAAAAGTCGAGGTCGGGGAAGAACAGGTTCATCAGAAAGAGCAGGCCCAGCCCGATCCCGAGCGCCCAGAGCACTCTGCGCAATATCCCTCGCTTGGCCGGTCTTTCAGCTGTTTCGTCACTCATGGTTCTGCTCGATCACGACGCCGGTGGCGCGAACGACTCCCGGCTTACACTGCGACCTGGTGCATCGGACCTACTTATCGTCTTCGGCTTGGCCTCGCTTCCGGTTCTGCTTCGCCGCACGACCCAAGCTTTGGTCCAATGCGCCTTGCGTGGCATGATATTCATCGACCTTTCGGCGATCAGAATCCATTTGAAGATCGCGCAGGCTGAGCGCGATCTTCCGTTCTTCACGATCGACCTTGATGATCTTGGCCGTCACTTCATCCTGCAGCTTGAATTTCTCTTCGAGCTTGGCCTGCGGGTCGAGGCCAGCCTCGCTGATGTGAATCAACCCTTCGACTCCCCCGTCCAATTCGATGAATATGCCGAAGTCGGCGACTTTGCTGACCTTTCCGACCGCCACATCTCCGACAGCATACCGGTTCGGAATCTCGTCGTCCCATGGATCGTTCTTGAGCTGCTTATACCCGAGCGACAGCCGCTCCTTTTCCTTGTCGATCCTCAAGACCACGGCCTCTACTTTTTGTCCCTTCTTGAAGAGTTCAGAAGGATGCTTGATATGTTTCGTCCAAGACATGTCGGAAATGTGGATCAATCCGTCGATACCCTCTTCGAGTCCGACGAACGCGCCGAAGTCAGTGAGACTCTTCACCTTCCCTTCAATGCGCGTGCCGATGGCGTACTTCCCTTCCACCATATCCCAGGGGTTCGGCGCAGTCTGCTTCATGCCGAGCGAAATCTTCCTGCTGGCCGTATCCACGTTCAGCACCGCCGCTTCAACCTGATCCCCAATCGACACCACGCGTGACGGATGGCGCACCTCGTGCGTCCATGACATCACAGAGACGTGCACCAGTCCCTCGACGCCGGGCTCGAGCTCGATGAACGCCCCGTAGTCGGTCAGGCTCACGACACGACCTCGGACGCGGGTACCGATCGCGTACTTACTGGCCACGCCGGACCAGGGATCGGCGCTCTTCTGTTTCAAACCGAGTGAAATACGCCCGGTCTCTCGATCGTACTTGAGGACGCTCACTTCCACCTTGTCGCCGATGTTGAACATTTCTGACGGATGGCCGACACGGCCCCAGGACATGTCCGTGATGTGGAGGAGCCCGTCGATGCCGCCGAGGTCGATGAACGCCCCATAATCCGTAATGTTCTTCACCACACCGTGAATCAACTGCCCTTCCTTCAACGTGGAAAGGGTCGTCTTCCGTTTCGAATCCCTCGTCTCTTCCAAGAGTACGCGCCTGGACACGACGACGTTGCCGCGCCGATGATTGATCTTGATGATCTTGAGCGGGAACGTGCGCCCGACCAACCCGTCAAGATCCCGCACCGGATGAAGGTCGATCTGTGAGCCCGGTAGAAACGCCTTCACGCCGATATCCACCATCATGCCGCCTTTGATCCGCGCCACGATCTTGCCGTCGATGCTCTTGCCGTCGTTGAAGAGCTTTTCCAGCTCCTCCCAAATCTTCATCTTGTCGGCTTTTTCTTTGGAGAGAACCAGATTGCCGTCGGCGTCTTCACACTCCTCGATATAGACTTGAAGCCGATCACCTACCTTGATGTTCTGAAGTTCCTCGGTGGAGAACTGATCGTTCGGGATCATGCCTTCGGACTTGTAGCCGATGTCGACGACCACCTTGTCTTTGGTCACGGCGACGACGCGGCCCTCCGTGATGGTGCCCTCTTCGAGATTTTTGAATGTCTCCTCATACAGGGCCGCTAAGGCCGCCCGGTCTACTTGCTGGTCCCTTGATGGCGAAACCGTACTCATGGTGTGAATCCTACTCTTCCGACTGGAGTCGGGTGCTGATGGTTATACACCGACATTCACTCAGCCTTGCGAATGCCGGCACTGGACTGCTGGATCGGAGACTCCACGGCACCTAAGGAGGCGATGCGATCCATCACGGTGCGACTCACCTCCTGATAAAACTGCTTGGTCTCTTCGTTCTCCCCGTTTCGGGTAAACGTGAGGGAATCTCCGATGAGAACGGTCACGGGACGGAAACGCGGCCACAAGGCTCCCGCTGGTAACACGTCGTGCGTCCCCTTTATATAGGCCGGCACCACGGGACAACCGGTTTGCGCGACAATCATACCAATCCCGTGTTTGGGGGATTGTAACCGGCCATCCAGACTGCGACTGCCCTCCGGAAAGATCACCACGACCTTTCCTTCCTTGATCAGAGTGACCGCCTTACTAAATGCGTCACGGTCCAACCGACCAAGCCGCAGGGGAATCCAGCCCACCCACCGTAAGAACTGGTTTACGCCCGCCATGGGGAAGAGATCGCTACGCCCCAAATACCAGGCCCGCCGCCGCATCCCACAACCCAGGAAGGGAATATCCAGGTGACTGGCATGATTCGCCGCAACGAGGAACCCACCGGTCCTAGGAACTGCCCCAACGACTCGATAGCGAAAACAAAGCCAACCGATGGTCCGGGAGAGGACCCATAAGATCCCGTAAACGACCGAACTCACAGTTTGGCCGCAATCACAGCCATCATTTGGTCCACTACATCGGCAGCGGACAAGTTCGACGTGTCGATAAACCTGGCATCCTTAGCGGGAACCAGCGGGGCGACCGAACGGGAGCGGTCTCGTGTATCACGTCCCGCCAGGTCGGCTTTCGTCTCTTCGAGTGCCCTGGAATGTCCCGCCGCAACGAGTTCCCGATGTCGACGTTGGGCCCTGACAGTCGGATCCGCTTCCAGAAAAAATTTCACATCTGCCGAAGGGAACACGCTCGTCCCCATATCCCGCCCCTCAGCTACCACCGCTCCGACTTGTCCGATTTGTCGCTGGATGGGCAGCAACCAGGCCCGGACAGCGGGAATTGCCGAGACCACCGATGCCGCGGCCGACACCGCAGGCGTTCTGAGGTCGCCGCTCACGTCCTTGCCATTGACCAACACCGTCGCAGTTCCGTGATGAAACTGCATCTGGAGCGAAAGGGTAGGCAACAGAGCGGCGACCGCCTCGACATCCTCTGGATCCCGGCCGGACTCAATCACGGCCCAGGCCATCGCGCGGTAGAGGGCTCCCGTGTCAAGATACAGATAGCCCAATCGAGAGGCCAACAACTGGGCCACTGTGCTCTTGCCGACACCAGCTGGACCATCAATCGCAACGATCAGCCGGCTCACTCGCTTGTCCTCCGCAACACATACCACGTCGTGGCCCCGCATAATGGCCGTCACCGGCACTCGCCAACTAATTCCAATAACGTGTGATGAAAACCTGGGAATGATGTCTCGATGCAAGCCGTCTCGTCAAT
>DASVEA010000292.1:0-4796 GCA_036380815.1 Nitrospiraceae bacterium | reverse complement strand
GAATGTGTTTTTTGAGATCCGGCCATCTCATACCCTTTACAGGCTGAAGAGTCAAAATAGACAACGTCTCAGTCGATTACTCCATTCCCTGCAGGGGCTAAGAGATTCTTCACCGCTTCTTTGAGCTCGCTGATGCGAACCGGCTTATCGAAGTAGGCCTCGACGCCGAGGGCCAAGGCATTGGCTTTCGTCACCCGATCTCCAAATGAGGTGATCAGCACCAGCGGCACGCCCGGAGCGAACGTCCGAAGCCTGGCGATGTAATCCAATCCCCCCGCCGGCATCCGAAGATCCGTGAGGATCAGTGAAGGGCGGGTATCCAATACCGACCGCAGGGCCTCATCTCCATCGGCCGCTTCCCGGATGGACACTCCCAGATCGTAAAGCTCATCGCAGAGGAGACTTCGCATCTCCTGGTCATCTTCGGCGATGAGCACCACGGCTTTTTTCCTCTCCTGTGTCATTCACCCCCCCCTAGCTCCAGCCTCGTTCACTTGCTAGCAGGATGCTGATGGGAGGCAATGCACAACCCGTGCGAGCCAGACCCCTTTGTCGGCGGGAAGTGCTGGATTCCAGAACTGAGCCAACTTGCTTGAGATTTCCTTGGAATGAGCAGGACTGAGGAAGGACATACACCGAGGCCTGATGAAAATAGCGACAGGTATCACCTCACTTCTGTCGCAGATAGCAACAGAAGAGCACTAGCCTGGCAGTCGTATCGGGTGGGAAATAGCCGCGGTCTGAGCTTCATCAACAGGGAGTCGTATCCAAAACGTCGTGCCTTTGCCGACTACACTCTCCACAGCGATGGTCCCGCCATGTTCTTCGACGATACCTTTTACAACCGTGAGGCCCAGGCCGGTTCCCTTCCCGAAATCTTTCGTCGTGAAAAAGGGCTCGAATATCTTCGAGCGGATCTCTTCCGGCATCCCGTGGCCTGTATCGGACACGCCCAGGCGCACATGGCTGTCCTCTCGGTCGAGACTCAGCCTGAGTCGCCCCCCCTCCGGCATGGCATGGAGGCTATTTATCACCAGATTGATCAGCACCTGGATAAGCTGGTCCCGGTCGGCACTGACGGCAGGCACATCAGCTTCAATCGCCTTTTCTACCGTGATGCGGCTGTGAGTTATCCGATCCTGGAATATATCCAGGGTTTCGTCCACGATCGCACCGAGATCAACAATCCGCCGCTCCGGCGTCCGCCGCCTTGCAAAGGCAAGGAGTTGGTTCATCACCTTGGTAATCCGCTCGATCTGCATGATGATGGTGGTGAGCCCCTTCTTCATCCCTTCATCGGCTGTGCGTTGGAGGAGATATTCCGCACGCCCGAGGATCACGTTCATCGGCGTGCCGATCTCGTGCGCCATGCCGGAGGCAAGTGTGCCGAGTTCTGCAATCTGTTCCGTCTTGCGGAGCTGTTCCTGCATGTGTTTGAAATCGGTGATGTCGATGCCGGCTGCCACGATGTAATCGACCTTGCCGTTGGAGTCTGTCAGCACCGTATTCGACCAGGAAATTCGTCTCAGGAGCCCATCCTTCCCTTTCCAGTAATTTTCATAATCGTTGCGCGGCTCGCCGCCCCGAAGCCGCTTGAACACCTCCTTCACTCCATCGACTTCATCGGGACTCAAGAACATATCCCATACATATCGGCCCATCACCTCTTCAGAGGAGTAGCCGGTCGTCTGTTCACAGGCGCGATTGAATCGCTGAATCCGCCCCTCCCGATCCAGCACAACAACAAGCGCTCCGGCAGTCTCCAGCACGGCGTCGATGAAGTCCCGCTCTTTCTGGAGTGTCTGCTCTGCCCGTTTTCGTTCGCTGATATCCACAACCGACGCCAAGACCCTCATCCCACCCCGCGTCAGGACCGGATTGAGGCCGATCTCCAGCCGAAACTCCTGTCCATCTTTTCGCACACCATAGAGATCCCGTCCTTTTCCCATGGCACGAAGTTCTGAATGGGCGAAGAATTCGTCCCGGTCGCCGGCGTGATGAGACCGGACGCGCTGAGGGACGAGCATTTCAACAGGCTGCCCGATCAATTCAGCCCGTTCATAGCCGAATAGCTGCTCAATCTGCCGGTTCACCAGGAGGATGGTACCGCTCTCATCTACCATCAGCATCCCGCTCGGGGACGATTCGACCACGAGTCGAAACAGTTCCTCCGCCCGCTTGCGCTCGGTCAGATCGCGAATGATCGCCGCAAAACCGGTCGGCTTCCCATCATCCCCCTTCACCGCAAACACGGTAATGAACACGGGAACCTGGGAGCCATTCTTCCGGAGATAGTCGATTTCATATTCGGCCGGTTCGCAGGTCTGGAGGACTTGAGCCACGACGCGATCCCGCTGTTCTTTGTGCTGTTCGGGTATCAAGTCCCG
This sequence comes from Nitrospiraceae bacterium, assembly GCA_036380815.1. Lineage (GTDB taxonomy): Bacteria > Nitrospirota > Nitrospiria > Nitrospirales > Nitrospiraceae > Palsa-1315. Next base: position 2,409 of record DASVEA010000292.1, on the reverse strand, counting down.
TACATTCATCCTGAGCAGCTCTTCTCTTGAGAAGCCGGTCAGTTCGATAAACGCCTGATTGATGAGAAGAATGGCTCCATTGAGCGCGGCATAGCCGATCGCGTCTTTCGATGCTTCGAAAATATCTTCAAATCGATTCAGCACTGATGAGTCCGTCCTGCACAGGCTTGTAGTGGATCAACCCCAGCACGACGCCCCAGAGTACAAGCGTCTCCAACGTGCGATTGAACACGCCATACGGGATCGGAATACCAGACGGTTTGAGAAACAAGTCGATCCAGATCAGCGCTGTCGCAATGGTGGAGAAATAGATGGGGTCGCGCTCGCGCGGGGACGGAATCGAGAGTAGCAAGGGAAGGACACAGAGGACCGACGCCGCCACGCCGACCGGAGTGAGCAGGTCAAGCACGAAAATGCCGATCGTGAGGACCGGGATCGCCAAGAGCGCAGCGCGCATAGCAAAGCTATCGACAACTTTCATGCAATCGATCCCGGCCTGAGCCAGATTTGTCCGTCGACAATCCCGGTTAGACGATCAGAATGGGGTGCTCATTCTCCGGACTGTGGCTTACCGTCGATTTCGCCCAGTTTCCGATAGAGCGTCTTGCGATCGATCCCGAGCACGTGTGCGGCCTGGTACTTGTTGCCGCCGGTCTTCTCGAGGATCTTGAGGATATATTCTTTTTCCACTTCATCCAGCGGCAAGGTCCGTTCAGCCGCATCGTCGAGCACGCGCCGATCGCCACGGGCCCCCTGAATCGCAGACGGGAGATCGTCAGGAACGATCTTTTCGCTTCGGCTGAGCGTGACGGCCCGCTCGATCACGTTCTCCAATTCCCGTACGTTGCCCGGCCAGGCGTAGTCCACCAGCATTGCCAGCGCAGATTCACTCACGCCCTGTATCTGTTTCCCGCGAGACTCCCCACACTTCTTCATGAACGAATCCACGAGCAGCAGAATGTCTTCGCGGCGCTCGCGCAAGGGAGGCAGGCGCAGTTCGATCACATTGAGCCGGTAGTACAAGTCCTCCCGGAAGCGCTTCGCCTTGACCTCTTCCGTCAGGCTCAGATTCGTCGCCGCAATGATGCGCACATCGACGGCGATCGGTTTGTTGGCCCCCACGCGACGAATCTCCTTCTCCTGGATCGCGCGCAAGATCTTGGCCTGCAGCATCAACGGCAGTTCGCTGATCTCGTCAAGAAACAGCGTGCCCTTCTGCGCCTCTTCAAAGAGGCCCCGCTTGTCCACCTTCGCATCAGTAAAGGCGCCTCGCATATGGCCGAACAACTCGCTTTCGAGCAGCTGTTCAGGAATGGCGGCACAGTTGACGGGGATAAACGGAGCATCCTGGCGATCGCTATTGTAATGGATCGCCTTGGCCACCAACTCCTTGCCGGTTCCGCTCTCACCGGTGATCAACAGATTCGTCGGACTGTCGGCCACGCGCCGGATCAGATCGAATATCTCCTGCATCGGCTTGCTTTTGCCGATGATCTGATGAAAGCTGTATTCTTTGTGGACCTCGCGTCGGAGCCTGTTCACCTCACGTCGTAGCGCCGCTTCGCGGATGGACCGCTCAACGACGCGAACCAACTCATCGTTTTTCACCGGCTTGGTCAGGTAGTCGCTGGCGCCCCGCTTCATGGCCTCGACCGCGGTGTCCACCGACCCAAAGCCTGTCATGAGAATGACCCCGATGTCCGGATAGAGACGCCTGATCTCCACCAACAACTCCGTCCCCGGCATCCCTTTCATCCGTAAATCCGTCAACACGACGGCATAGTCTTGCTCGGCCAACAGCTTCAAGGCCTCTTGTCCGCTCGCTGCCGTCGTGATCTGATGCCCGCGCTCCTTGAACACATCGTGGACAAGCTCCCGCATTTCCGCATCGTCATCGACGACGAGAATCGCGCCACACTCCTCAGTCATGCTGCACTCCTTCTCTGGCAGGATGCTGGAAAAGTCGCCCTTCTCACCCGCCCAGCCCCGGCGGCTACTTCACCCGCCCGCCCTGAGTCTGCCAAGACAGCCTCTTCGCCCAGGGACGCGCCTATTCCCAGGCACAACCGCAGCGAGCGAGGAGGTAGATACCGCACTTCGTGTGGGCCGTTCGCCCATTGGATGGATCTTGGCGAACGGAAAAGCCCCTACAGTGCTTCCGACCTCCGAGAAGCCTCTCCTCAACGTTGAGCTTCTGAGCGAAGCGAGAACGCCGCCTGGTGAAAGGCGCGTCTCGGCGCGCAGGGTTGGGCGGGTGAGAAAAAAGGCTTTTCAGCATCCTGCTAGGGATAGGCAGCGGGAGCCGTCAAGCCAGTCTCCTCAGGGAAGCCCAGCATGAGGTTCATGGCCTGAATGGCCTGGCCTGCGGCACCTTTCACAAGATTATCCAGCGCGGCCACCGTAATGACT